>JANMNK010001009.1:0-2591 GCA_031373875.1 Pirellulaceae bacterium
GGAAATAGAATTTCAATCGATTTCTCAAGCAATTCTTCGCGGGAGTACCCAAAAAGATGTTCCACTTGGGAATTTACTAAGGTGATTTCACCATCTTGATTGATCATGACCATGCCGGTTGGTGAGGCCTCGACAGCTTGACGAAGTCTATTCTCCGCCAATTTGCGATCGGTCACATCGCGTACGAATCCGGTAAAGACACGGCGATCGCCCAAGTGAACTTCACTGACGGCGAGGTGTCCGTGAAATTGACTTCCGTCTTTTCGAAGGCCGATGACTTCTCTGCCGGCGCCGATAACACGCTTCTCACCTGTATCGCGGTAGCGCTGCAGATACGAATCGTGTTCCGTGCGGTAGGGATTGGGCATGAGCATATTGACGTTTTTTCCGATGATCTCGGAAATCGAATAACCAAAGATACGTTCCGTTGCCGGGTTTGCGGACTCGATACAGCCTCGTTCATCAATTGTGATGATCGCGTCTACCGCCGCCTGCAGGACCGCTCGTATTTGTTGTTCACTATCGCGGAAGGCCACTTGCTGATGCTCGAGTTGTCTGGTGCGATCAATAACTCGGTTTTCGAGTGACTCATTGGAAAGCTTTAGAGTCCGTTGAAGCGATTCGGCGGCTTTCCAGGCCACATACATTTCCATCAGCAGGCCAGTAAAGACGAGTGCATAACTTACGATTTTCAAAAAATGCGCTACGTCGAACATCGGATCGAACAAAGCAAATGATCGAGACATGAACAACGCTTGGCATATCACACTCACCAATAACGAAAGTACGACCCAATGATGAAATGGATTACGTTTCCATTCCTGTTCGCGAAAATATCCAACAAGGGCTGCCAAGAAGATGCCTGCGGACACTAATTCTTCTGGCCGTCCGAGCGGAAAATCTGGAAGGTAAGCATTACCGAGTGGTACGAATGCGAACAAGCAGAAAAAGGAAAGCGTTAATCCAATTACTCCGCAGTAAACTATCCACTCTTGAATACGACCTTGGACGCCATGCCGTTGCTCCCTTCGCCAAAGCCACCAACTCAGCAGCATCATGGTCGCAAGGAATGTACGGGATGAATTCCAACTCCACGTGATCAGCGACGTCTGAGGAGTCGCCATCTCCAAATGATAAAATTTGGCAGTGACGATGGCGTGAAAAGCGTCCAAAACTGCGGTTCCTAAAAACCCTACACCGATCAATAGAATCTGATTTTGTCGATCAGAGTAATAACGCACCAAGCCTACAATTCCGACGATCAGAGCCAGCGTGGTTGCAATCGCCTCGACAACCGTGTGCATCGCCGAACTACTGGTCGAGGTCGGCATAAATTCTAAAAATACGAAGAGCCCGATCAGACTGACAACGACCGCGCAATAAGTTTGCAGGTGCATTCTCTCGCTTGAATTCATGCGGGTATTCATTTTTGTCCGCCTAGCAAATCAAAAAGGATTTGAACTCAAACGATAACCGTCGCTGCACTATTGCCAATAAAAAGGAAAGTTTTCGCCAATAACCGAAACGCATTGGCGTCCCGTTTTCATGCAACCTGCAGGTTGCCAACTTCGCCGACTGAACTAGAGAGCTGAGAGTTAATAATCACTCCTCCAACGGTACAATTTTTTTTACCAGAATCACTGAATTGCCTTTTGCATTATGCTCGACTTCATCCATAAAGCTTCGGATCAAAAGCAACCCACGACCACCCATGCGATCCATATTGATCTCATCGGTAGGGTCCCGGAGTTCTTCGACAGCAAACCCAGGCCCTTCGTCGTCGATAACAAATCGCGCCTCTTGATCGGATAAAGATGCAACCATTCGCACTCGCCTGTCGGAATAAGGTTTTTGCGTCCGCCGTTCTTCCGCGATCCGATAGAACTCCGCTTCGTCATTTTGACGCCATTCGGAATCGAGTTCCAAATTTCCGTGATGAATGGCGTTCGTGAGAGCTTCGTGCAGAGCGACACCGACGCGTATCAATTGCGATTCATCGAAAAGCCGCATGAGCGCCATCTGTTCTTGAAGATAACCAATCAAAGGCGAAATATAGGTAACGTCGTTGTCCAACTGAAATCGCGATTCGACGTTTGTTAGCGCTTGCAACACTCGCTGACGATTCTTTTTTCCTTGCGAAAGTATTATTACATTTTCGGCCGTCTTGATCAGATGCTTGGCAAGCACCGCTTTCGGAACGTAACTCGCCGCGCCGGCATTCAGTGCTTGCAGCGCGATCTCTTCGTTGCCATAGCTGGTCATCAAAATGACCGGTACGCCCATGCCAGATTCGGTGACTTTCTCCACAAGCCCCAATCCGTCCATCTCTGGCATTCGCAAATCGGTAACGATGAGGTCTGGGCGAACGAACTGCAAAGAATCGAATGCAACACGACCATTCTCCGCGTACGAGATGGACGCCGAGTCGAGTCCTTTTTCAAAAAGGCGCCCTACGCGTCTTCGTTCCGTTGGAGAATCGTCGACCACCAGTATGTGCGTCATGTTTTCACCTTGACCGCCCATCGATGCCGCACCGATCAGCGTCGAACGAATTCGAATCGATCAATCGCGTCACGTTTAGGGCAACATGC
>JANMNK010001027.1:0-3651 GCA_031373875.1 Pirellulaceae bacterium
CGATCATGTCGGCAACGACCGCCGAAGCAGTAGGCATTTGCCCAGCGCCTTGACCGTGGAAAAAGATATCGCCAACTGCGTCACCCACAACGGTAATCGCATTGTAAGCTCCGCGCACTTCGGCCAGCGGTTTGCCTTGGCGAATGAGGGTCGGAGAAACATTCAGCTCTAGTCCATGTTCGGTCAAGCGAGCTTGCGCAAGCAATTTGATTCGATAACCAAGCTGCGTCGCATACCGCATATCGTCAAGATCAAGCGTATCGATTCCGACTCGCGGTATTTCTCGCCAATGCACTCGGGCTCCAAAAGCGAGATGGGCCAATATCGCCAATTTCTGTGCGGCATCGCTGCCATCAACATCCATCGTCGGGTCGGCTTCGGCAAAACCAAGTTCTTGGGCACGTCCCAGAGCCGAGGAGTAACTGCCACCCTGCTCTTCCATTTGCGTCACGATGTAATTGCTTGTTCCATTCAGTATCCCGCGAAGCGACAGGATCTGATTGGCCGAAAAGCATTGGCTGATATTGGTGATGATCGGAATACCGCCCGCAACGGACGCTTCGAAAGCGATCGATCGACCGAGCGAACGAGCGCAATCGAACAGCTCGCCGCCGTGTTCGGCTAAGAGGGCTTTGTTTGCCGTAACAACATCTTTGCCGGATTTGAGCAATTGCAAAATGATGGTGCGGGCGGGTTCGAGGCCGCCGACGAGATGCGCGACCACTTTGATTTCAGGATCATTCAATACGTCTTCGACGCGATCGGTCAGAATACCTTTCGGTAATTCGATACCTCGCGGTTTTTTTAAGTCCCGAACAACGGCCTTTTCCAGCCAAAGTGTCCGTCCAGCGTGCCTTGCCGTGCGATCGCCATGGTCAAGCAGCAATCGTGCGACACCGGACCCGACGGTTCCCATACCGACGATGGCGACTTTGGTTTTCTCCATGCGAATCATTCCTTGATGGACAAAGATGCGTTAATCTTGAGTTCGGTTTGACGTATGCAACCTTTCAAGCCAAAATTCTAACGATTCAAAACTTGTCGGATATGGGAGGCGTGGCCCCAGTGGCTTGGGATATCGAAGATACCATTTGTGCTATTGCTACAGGAAACGCGGGTGCGTTGCGCGGTGTCGTGCGAATCACTGGTCCCGATACGATCGATTTAATTCGACGCAACGCATGTTTATTTGATATTCAAGCCGACTCCAATTCCCTCGGCTTATTGAAGTTCGCGACGCGATTTTCCGGCGTTGTTCATCTTGGCGGATGCTTGCGAACCGTCCCTTGCGACTATTGGATTTGGCCCACCACACGCAGCTATACGGGACAGCCGTCGGTGGAAATCCATACACTCGGCAGTCGACCCATTCTCGACGCGGTGCTGGCAAAGCTAATCGAGTGTGGCGCGAAACTGGCGGCACCCGGCGAATTCACACTACGATCTTTTTTGGCGGGACGGATCGACTTGCCAAAGTGCGAAGCCGTGCTTGGCGTGATTCACGCTCAATCGCAGAAGGGCCTGGACGTTGCGCTCAAGCAGCTTGCAGGTGGCGTTGCATTGCCCGTTGCCGATGCGCGAAAGACTTTGATTGAATTGCTGGCCGATATCGAAGCGGGGCTCGATTTCGTCGATGAGGATATAAGCTTTGTCACCAAGCGACAGATTATGGATCGATTGGATGAGTCGCGTCACAGTGTCAGTGACTTGCTAGGGCAACTGCAGAAACGAGGAACAGGTGGTTTGTCGCCAAGAGTTGTATTTGCCGGCAAGCCGAATGCGGGCAAGAGTTCGCTGATCAACGCAATCGTTGAGAATCGTGTTGCTATCGTCTCGGATCAACCAGGGACGACGCGCGATACCGTCACAGCCGAATTCGAATCGCAAAACGGAACGCTACAGTTGTTTGATACAGCTGGCTTGGAGCAAGTGTTTGATAACTCACCAAGGCACTTGGCCCAGGCGATGACCAAACAGGCTTTACAAGAAGCAGACTTGGTGTTGTTTTGCATTGATGCGAGTGAGGATTGCGAGACGATCGATCAGCAGGTCACGCATGCGCTAGCTTTGGCGATCGACTCCGAGGTGTGGGCCGTGTGGACCAAAGTGGATCGTGTGAAAGGACTTGTTCCGCGTGAAGCGTCGGGTTTGAAGGCTTGCTCGGCGAGCGATCGTGACCCAAGTTTACTTTCGTTGATACGGCATGAGCTGGGGAAATGGCATGCTGATCGATGTGACGAATCGGCTGGTGTATTACCGATGACCGCGAACAGGTGCCGGACCAGTTTGATACAGTGCTTGGAAGCGATCGATCATTCAATCGAATTGACGCAGCACGAAGCAGGCGACGAACTAATCGCCGCCGAAATCCGGCTCGCCCTAGACCAGCTTGGCCAAGTCGCCGGAGAAGTCTGTACCGACGACATCCTGGACGCCCTCTTCAGCCGTTTTTGCATTGGAAAGTAGCTGTCGCTGCGTACCCTATTTACAGTCCAAGACATCCAATGCACTCGTCCCGTCGCGAGTTTTTCGGAAACCTGTTTTGTGAATGACGGATTCTGTTTATGATTTCTTCAGAAGTTTCGAGACAATCAACCGATCTTGTCTTACTTCCGCAGCACACCCTATCTATCAACAAAAAAAGCCAAGCACAAAAGACAAGTGCTTGGCATCTCAGAAAAAAGAAAAAATGCCCCCGCACGGACTCGAACCTTGGACCCGGTGATTAAGAGTCACCTGCTCTACCAACTGAGCTACGAGGGCGGGACTGTGGGGTGGGCTGGTGCAATTCACAAAAGAATTCGCTTAGGCCGGTTCCGCAAATCGACCAACAGAATAACAGCTTCGTGGGCCACTGCAAAGGGTGTCCAGAAAAGTTCGTGGTAGGCGATTAATAACTCGGGATACGTTGAATTTTCTCGTCCGTCGGCTAGTTGATCTAGCCTACGGGAAACTGTCGGCAGTATTCGTAAACGGCCATGGTCGTTGCGGTTGCGACGTTGTAACTGTAAGGCTGACCGTAAACGGGAATTTCAATGACGTGGTCGAGACGTTCAAGGGCTTCTTCATTGAGACCTTGCCGTTCATTTCCAATAATGAGCGCTGTCTGTTTTGGAAATGCAAAAGTAAATAGTGATTCGGAATTCGTCGTCTGTTCCAAACCTACTCGTTTGTAGCCTTCACGACCAAGCTGTTCCAGGACGGGAATCATTGAATTTCGTTGGATAACTTCGACAACCTTAATCGCATCGCGTGCTATTTCGGGGTCAACTTTGCCGGACCCACATTGGATGATTTGCCCAATGCCGGCGCAACCGGCGAGGCGGACAATTCGGCTGAGATTTACATTGCTTCGCATGGGTGCCAAAACCACGACCAAGGGCCTGGGTTCGAGCAACGAAGTAGGGGGTTTGTGGCGCAAATGTTCGAATCGGGGCATTATTTTTAGTTGTATTTGGTACGGTTTAAGGGCGACCCGATACGAATTTTAGTGGGTCCGTTGGATGTTTTCTGTTCAGCTATTTCGTGTAATATCGTAGATAAGATAGCGATTTCCCCCTGGAAATCCTTGCCTTTTAATGCATAAAACGAAAAAGCTGGAGTTTTGCATTCTTGGCTCGGAGTTCCGAGAAAGCTGCTGCAGGTCGAAAT
>JANMNK010001047.1:0-3154 GCA_031373875.1 Pirellulaceae bacterium
CCAATCGTTCAGTGCGAGAATTTCCCCCAAGTAGTTCCACCCAAGTAGTTCCCGCTTGCCGAGCGGGAACCTCGAAGCGAAACTCTCCCCACCCCCGACCCTTCCCCAACACCCATCCAATTCGACCCCAAACCAAATGAACCATTCAGTCCACAACCCCCGACACCAATCCATCCCATCAACGCCCAACTGCCCTTCGCGTTAGAACAATTTTCTGTAACTGACGATCCTCACCTCGATCGCGCGCCTACCGGCGGCTAAACATAAAGAACGATTCGCCCAGTGTAGAACGATTGTGCCCGAGTAGTTCCCGCTTGCCGAGCGGGAACCTCGAAGCGACACCCTCCCCGCCCCCGACCATTTCCCCATCACCCATCCAATTCCGCAGCCACGACCAATCAGTCACACACCACCCCAACAACGCGGAGGCATATCCTAGTCGCCAAAACATCCGCGTCCCCAATCCATTCTTGCCCGGTGCGATTATCCTTCCCCAACTCTAACAAACAATGAGCGATACCAACGCGAAACATATGGCAAGTGTTTTTCAAGTAACTCCCGATCACCAAACCCCTGCCCTCAATTCCGCTTGCACGGCCGATTCGCAAATATGATGACGATACAATCGCACAGCCCAGACAACGACACCCTAATGCGCCCACGGCAATGACAGTACGTTTCGAAGACTGCGTTCCTCAACGCTGCGCCATGCCGGAAACTCAGCCCGCGCAAACGTTTCCAAAGTCAAAAGCGCGCGCCCGCTGACTCGAATTCGTAAAAAACTTACCAACGCGCATGCGGATTGATAAACTGACGCTCCGTAGAGCCATCGCAGCACGATCATCGTTCGCAAGCCGCTTGCATCGATCGATCGTCCTGCTCCGTCGGCTCAACCTGCCTCGCCTGACGCATCGTTTGTAGTGCGTTTCTGCATCCCGGTCATTGCCTCAAAACGAATAGAGATTTGAAGCCTATTTGCAATGAAACCCAGAATGTGTTTTACATTGAAATGGCTTTTCGCTTTGCAGGCTGCTTCAATTTGCTTATTGGTTCTTGTTTTATGGCTTCGGACCGATACCATTTTCTACAGCGACAAGTCTTGCGATTTACGACTTCCGGATGGAAGAATAATTCGTACAAACCGGTGGTTCAGAGGTAAGCCCGAGGAAGGGTTTGGGCTGCTCCAAACTTCAACAGAGCAAGAATGGCTTCTTATCAAGCATGGAGACACCTCAAATATTGCAATCTTGACTATAGACGGTGTTGGATACGAAGCGATTGTGACGCATTGTAAGTCTCACGGACCAAGGCATCGATCGAAGTTCTGGATTCGTCCTGGAAACCGTACTGAACCTGTGGAATAGAAACAGAACAAGCCATCGAAACAAAGTGGCGGACTGACCGCTCCTACTTTTAGAAACTTTATCCGCCGCCACCCGATGAATGATGGTGTTCTAAGGCGAAAGCAAAAAGCATGAAACCAGAAACTAGCTTGATCGTCGGTGTGCTTGTTTACTTCCTTACGACCGCGCTGAATCGGTTCCTTGGTGAACGCAACTACAAGAGTTTGTCGCAGGAGGATAAACTGAAACTGACCGACGCCTTCTCGACTCACCGATCGATGGCTACTTACGTTCCAATCGCAATTATGCTCGCGGTAATCGCCGCCGGATACATTTATCCGAGAACATTTGTTGTGGGCTTTCCAATTGGTGTCATTTTGGTGTTGATCGTTGCGCTGTCGATACAGATTGCGATCCTTCGTCGCCTTTCAAAACTCGCTCTTCCAGAAGAGTTCGTCGCCAAGTTTCGAGTGCAATCGATACTGGCACAGATTGGCAATGTCGTAGCTATGTCGTTGTTCGCCTATGGAGTCGTCTACCGTTTCAATTAACGGGCTACAACTACCTTGGATACACACTGCCGCAGAAAACAGATCATGGGACCGAATCTCCCGTCAGTGCGTATCGAACTGGAATCCGTGTTGGTGGGGTCACACTCAACCCTACCGTTTGTCGAAGCAGCCTTTAGTCTTCCTTGAACACTGAGCGTCCCGTGAGCAAGTAAATACCGCAACGCGAATACGATCGTGACAAGCCGATCGTATTATCGCCAATGAAATTCTTAGCCGATCGATGCGTGACGCCAAACGGGTACGGCTACTTGCTCCGCTGTCAGAGAAAATTGATCAATCGATTTCAATCCTGGTTAAACTTGTTTGGGATCACGAACCAAGAAAAATGTGGATTCGTGATTCTGAGTACGATTTTGACTACTACGCATCCTCAGTGAAAGCTATAATTGGCGGATTTCCGCGAGGTTGGTATGATTTTTAAGAGTTAGAGTGGACCGTCTTTTCGGGGAACCGATGACCACTTACATACACGGAAACAACACCTCGACTCCGTCAGAATGTTCGGCCTCGAATCCAACGGTTCGGCATTGCGCCTGCACGCATACCGTCGTGCCGCGGACGAAGCAACGAACAATCCGATCGACCGAAGCGATGGATCGGCCGCTTTCTGATGGTATATATTCCTACCGCTGTTCGATCTTCGGTGCCGTTATTCCCATGAATATTGAAGACACTGAGTGTATAGCCAACCTATTTACCATCTTGCACGATGGGGCGATCAGCCAAGCCAGCTTTGTTAGTGGCGACCTGATTTTAGAAATCCAAATCCAATATCTTGCTGAGCGAATCGACTCGTCATTCAAACAGTTCTTGCTGTGCCTATCCAACATTCGCGACATTCGATTCTCAACTTGGCCAAAAAATTCGCAGATGCTGCCCTCCGAGATAACCGATACGGCTTTAGTTTTTCGCCCACAGATGACGATACTCGGGGGTGATACGAAAGGCCGTGCGATTCAGGTAATCTGTAGTATAAATGGGCCAGAGTTTGATTACTGCGGTGGCGAGCTTTACTTTCAAGCTGATTCTGCATATGTCACTGACGAGGCTGGCCGTCCTTATTCGTTTTCCGAACTTCTTTCGCTGTCCAACGCCTACTGGGATGAATGGTTCACTAGGACTGGCGCATAACCAAGCAGTGAACGAGCGCCGACGAAAACGCGAGTTTTTAATCATTGTGTTTTGCCGACGGCCCTGTTACAGCCAGCGTTGAACTAAGCCCAATGAGTTTGATTTGTC
>JANMNK010001053.1:0-5417 GCA_031373875.1 Pirellulaceae bacterium
GGGGCTTGGGGCTTGGGGCTTGGGGCTTGGGGCTTGGGGCTTGGTTAGGCCTTTGTCGTGGCGGTGGTGGCTTCTAGGCATTCGGCTATGGCTTGGCAGAGGGTGGGCATGGTTTTTTGGGCCATGCCAGCTACGTTAACGCGGCCGGTGCCGACGATGTAGATGCCTTTTTCGCTGCGTAACCAATCGGCTTGCATCGCATTCAAACCGGTGTAGGAGAACATGCCTTTTTGATTCAGCAAGAAAGAAAAATCTCGCTCCACGCCCGTCGCGTGGATTCCTTCTACGAATTGGGTACGCATCTGAGAAATGCGGCTTCGCATCGTATCGACTTCGGCCATCCATTGCGATCGAAGCTCGGGGTTGTTCAAAATGGTGGCAACCACGGCGGCTCCGTGACGTGGCGGGTTGCTGTAGTTGGCGCGAATCGTCTGCTTGAGTTGGCTCAGGGTTGCTACGGCGGATTTCGCGTCGGGCGTCACGACCATCGCGGCACCAACTCGCTCGCTGTACAAACCGAAATTTTTAGAAAACGAAGCACATACAATGGCTTCGGGATTCAATGCTAATAGACTACGAAGACCTTGACCGTCTTCGACTAATCCATCCCCGAAACCTTGGTAAGCAAAGTCGAGCAACGGAATCAATCGGCGTGTCGCCATGATCTGGGAAATTTGTTTCCAGTCACTCGACGTGGGGTCGATACCGGTTGGGTTGTGGCAGCAAGCGTGCAGACAGACAAAGTCACCGGGGGCAGTTTGCGTTTCGAGGCACTCGATCATGGCGTCGACGTCCAGCGAAGTTTTGTCGGCGGCAAGATACGGATAGCTTTCGACTTGCAGGCCAGCAGCTTCGAAAATCGCTTGGTGGTTAGCCCAGGTCGGCTGGCTGATCCAAATTCGAGCTTTGGGAAAATGGTGTGCGACCATTTCGGCGGAGATGCGAAGGGCTCCGGTGCCGCCGGGCGCTTGGGCAGCAGCGACGCGTGATGATTCGACCGCGCCGCTAAGTACGAGATCAACGACTGCGGTCAAGTAATCGGGCAATCCTTCGATGCCTAAGTAGCCTTTGCTCTTTTCGTTTTCGAGCAACCAAGTTTCGGCTGCTTTGACGGTCTTGAGGATAGGCGTTCCGCCTCGTTCGTCTTTGTAAACGCCTACGGACAGATTAATTTTGTCCTTGCGGGGATCTTTTTGAAATGATTCAGCGAGTCCGAGGATCGAATCGGGAGGAGCGACTGGTAGGCCTTCAAACATTTTCGGACTCCGTGCATTGCCAAGTGCTTTGGCAAAAATGAATTTGGTTGACATTTGTAGGTCGGTACTCAGAGAACTTGCATGAACGAATGAATGCGTCCAATCCGTTGCTGCGAAATTCTGCGAGTCCGCAAGGCAAGCATTATGTTATAGAACTGGCAGGGATTCGTCTAATGGCATCTTCGACAGGCCACTCGCCTGGTGCCAACAGAATCTTTAACTGAAAAAGGAAAGCCGTTAACGCACGTGCGCGGTGGCTGATGACGCCTTTGACAGTAGGGCCCAATTCAGCGAATGTTTGGTGATACTCAATGACTTCGAAAAGTGGGTCGTAACCGAAACCACCGGCACCGCGAGCTTGCTCAATAATTCTACCGTGACACTGCCCGTCGGACTGAATCAGAATTTTCCCCGTGGGATCGGCCAGTGCGATCGTGCTGACGTAATATGCGTGGCGATCAGTTCCCTTCATTCCAGACATGCGTTCTAGCAGAAGTGCGTTGTTCGTTGCATCCGTCGCACCCGGTCCAGAGAAGCGAGCCGAGTAGATGCCGGGAGCGCCGTCAAGCGAAGGCACACAGAGTCCGCTATCTTCGCCGATTGTCCACATTTGGAAATGACGCGATTGCTCGGTCGCTTTGATGTGAGCATTTTCCATAAACGTGGTGCCGGTTTCGTCAACGTCGGGATGTTCAGGAAAGTCGGCCAAAGTAAAAAGTTGAAAACCAAGCGGCGTGAGCAAGCCGCGCATCTCGTTGGCTTTCTTTTTGTTGGTGGTGCCAAGCAATAGGGAACGTTCGGGCAAGTCGGTCATTGGGTCACTTAAATCAAATTGGAGAAAGCTGGTTTGGTTAGATTTGAGGGATGGACTGCTGTTCCACGAATGAAACAAAATTGTATCGTGAATTCTATCCTTTCGAAGGCGGAGTTAACCCCAGAAAGTCCGCTTGGCCTCGCATGGCTTGGATGCAAAAGTCGATGTGTTCGTCGAGGTCGACGCCAAAATCCTCCGCGCCTCGCCGGATATCTTCGCGGTTGACGGCGGCGGCGAAGCTGACTTGTTTGAGTTTTTTCTGAACGCTTTTAGCAGCGAGGCCCTCGAGCCTCTCTGGCCGGATGAGCGCGCAAGCTGTCAGGAATCCGCACAATTCATCGCATGCGTAAAGTGCTTTATCGAGCACCGATACACGTGGGCAATCGGTCAAATAATCCGCGTGCGATTTGATGGCGTAGATGATTTCGTCGCTGTAGCCACGTTCCTTTAGGATTTGGCTACCTTGCAGCGGGTGGTCTGGTGGATTGGGCCACCGTTCGTAGTCGAAATCGTGCAGCAATCCGACCGTTCCCCATTTTTCAACATCTTGACCCAGCTTAGAAGCGTACGCGCGCATGGCCGCTTCGACGGCGTACATGTGCCTTTTGAGGCCGATGTTGGATACGTATTCATCGACGAGCTTCAAATCCTCTTGGCGACTCATCGATGCAGTACTCCTTGTCAGATCCCAATTCGCGAAAACAGTTTTTCGTTCCAAGACTATGGTAACCGCAACGACTCGGCGGTTACAGCGTGGAATCGTAAAAGTTCGAGTGCTGGACGAGTCATTAGCCGGGCTTTCTGGAGTCAACTACATCTTGCGAGAAACCTTCGAATCGGTTTTCCACCAAGTCGACTTGACCAGCTTGTTCGCTGATTCGAATGCCAATTCGTTTTGCAGGGCCGCGAGATTCGCGGATAATGTTGTTCACAAACCGAACGTCGCGCGTTTTGCCTAGAATGTCGATTGCCACGCCTGATTCATCGCCCGAATCGGTAATTTCATTTTCTTGGAGAGTGTTGCGATTCGGCCAGAAATCGGCACCGCGGTTTTCGTCGCGGAACAAGACGCCAATTTTGCCACTGTTCGAAACGATGTTGCGGCGCATGACGTTGTCGGTATCGTTGTGCCCGATCGAGATTCCATAAAGTCGATTGTCGTCGATCCGGTTATCTTCAGCCAGACCGTATTTAACGCCCCAACACCAGAATGTGCCTTGGCTGTTTCGCTCGATCCGATTGTTACGCACGATCGGTCGTTGCGAACCAGAACCGGGGTGGATTCCGAGATCGACGTTGTCGTGGCTAAAGCAATTTTCGACGAGGACATCGTGGCAGATTTGGAAACTGATCCCGTCGCCGTTGTAGTTTCGGGCTTCGACGTTTCTGATATGGAACCGATTGCAATCTTGAAGAAAAATGCAGCCGCCATAATTGCCGTTGAAGTTCTCGTTTTGATCTTTGTTGCCATCGAGCGTGATGTTTTCGATTGTAACATCTGCGGTCCTTTCGCTGGTCAGCAGTGGAAAGAGCGACGAGCAAGTCGGCTTGCCTGACAACCACAGATTTTCGCGAAGCCCATCATTAATCTTGAAACGTTGACCCGATGCTGCGACAAGTGTTCGCTTGATGACGATGTCTCCGTCGTTGTGTGGATTTTTCGCTTTGAAAACAACGCCATCGCCGACTCGAAAATTCTTGTTTTGTTGCAAAGTCACCTCTTGATCATACCAGTCGGAATCTTCTGCTAATTCGACCGATTCCGAAGCGATCTTGGTTAAGATCGAATCAGCTCCGCTTCCGAGGAGTCGCACGCCCGCTGGCAACACGACTGCATTGCGAAAAACGTAGGTGCCCGGCAGGACGTGAACGGTGCCGCCTCCCATGCGTGCTACATAATCGAGTCCTGCTTGGATTACTCGGTCGTCACGGCCAACAAGATCACCATTCTTTGCGCCGACCGTTATCGTAAATCGTTCCTTCCAATCGGGTTCGAATCTCTCGTCGCCATCAGTCGCACGTGGACGCTGCACAGGCACGGGGTCATCTGATCGAGCGCATCGGGACGCCAAAAATAAACCGGACGCAGCTAGGGACGAAACGAAAAAACGGCGAGAGTGTGTGGTCATTTTTGGGGCCTTAAGTTGATGTACCGGGAAGACGCCATGATAGCAAGGTGGATTATTGAGAAGCAAATCTTGCGATCGAATTCGAGAAAGTTCAGTGCCAGATTTTTTTGATTACGCCCTGTACGTGCTGCCCCAACACATCAAACAGTGATGCATGGCCACAATCGCAACTTGAGAAGAATTCATTAGCGATCGGGATGAAGCGTATAGCTTTTATTCAGAGGAATCGGTCGAGAAATCCGATTGGGAGGGACGTTTCACTGGAACTAGAAGTACCAATAAGAAAATAGCGACGCAACCCAATAGTAAAACGAAGGATGACATCGAAGCATGCTCTCGCAAATATTGAACGAGCGGCGAGCCGGATCGCTGTAGCTGATCGCCCAACTTCATTCCAGAGAACTGGACTGCAATGAGAACCGTCCCGCTCAACATGTTGCCAAGAATTATTGGCGTCCATTTCAGGCGAGCGTGATAAACGTGTTGGACGCTGGCCAAGTATTTTCCTTCGATCATGACCGATAGGGGAACGGCGAGCAGATAGGTCAACATAAAGAGAAGTTCGATTCCGCTAAAGAGCGAAGCAAAAGCCAGCACAAGCCCGATCATCCAGCTCACTATGTTTGCCCGCATGATGTAAAGCAATGTACAATTTTCGATTCCTGCGCGTCTTGCAAACGGTCGTTCAACGAAGGCTGCCAGGAGAGTCGCCAACATGGAGTACGGCAAACTTAACTCAAGATCGTTTCCCACGCCCCACGCCACATAAGGAGCCAAGACATTTGCAAACATGATTTGATTCAACATGTAGAACTCTTTCGGAAAATCGAACGGCTGCGATAGAGCAGTCACGAGGCAAGTGCTTTGTTCAAGCTAATTTTGGGTTTGGTAACTGAGCGATGAAAGATTGGCACAATCGTTTTCCGAGCAATTGAGGACAATTGCTCTACATTAAAACCGACGAATAAAATTTCATCGCCACTACTGAAACG
This sequence comes from Pirellulaceae bacterium, assembly GCA_031373875.1. Taxonomy (GTDB): domain Bacteria; phylum Planctomycetota; class Planctomycetia; order Pirellulales; family Pirellulaceae; genus JANMGV01. The sequence goes on from JANMNK010001053.1 coordinate 5,192, forward strand.
AGTAACAACACAGCGAGTATGGGATGCGTTTGCAATATGGTCCCTCGCTTGCAGAATCGCCGAAAGAATCGATCAACGTCGAAATCAGCCAGATTGCGTCTTCGTGGGAACGTCGATTGAATACTCTGGTCAAGAAGTCGCTATGATGGCAGGTTGATTCTCGGGTCAGATTTTTCAAAATTTTCGTCGGGAAGCTCCGTACGAGGTGTGTCGATCATGTCGAAAC
>JANMNK010001069.1:0-8157 GCA_031373875.1 Pirellulaceae bacterium
ATCCTTTGAGGCCCTGGGTTGGTCGGATGGTAGCTTTTCTGTGATCGGTGAAACCACTGGGCTCAAACACAAGCGAACTCCTTACTTGCTCGAAACTCTCTGCCCCCTCATCCCCGACCCTTCTCCCCCGAAGACGGAGGAGAAGGGAGTGAGCTATCAGCGGGCCATCGTCAATCGTAGGCTTCGTGTTCTTGACTACTCCGTGTTTATGCACCCATGCATAAGTTTACAGTCACTTGAAGTAACCGTGGCTAACGCCAAAACGGCTGATAACGCTAGATAACTTGTGCTGGGGTGCTTATACTCTAGAGTTGTCTACTTAACTCACTCCACGTTTGTCTTGACTGGGGCGCTATGGGTTAGTGCAAACTACGGTTCCGGAAAGACAGACTTCTACGGCGCGTTCGCTGTCACGTAATAGAGCAAGGCAAAAATCAGTCAGCTATCTAATTTGTAGCTATTCCCTGACAAGCGTTTCCTTCCTGGAACCGAAAAAATATGTGGGCGATCTTTTTATTCGCACGGACTGCACGTCGGAAAAATGGTCATAACTGCGAGAAACAGTCAGGAAATATCGCGTTGGCCTAAGCTGCCGCATATGAATGACTTGATTTCCGAGCATAATGGAAGGCAACCAAAAACCATGCCCTTCCATTTTTTCCCGCCAGATTTTTGTTATGCCAAGCCGCCTCCGGCCATCCTTTCATCGATTCGTAGACTTGCCAAACTGTTGGTATGTCGTTTGTTTGGTTCTATTTGTCTGCTTGTCTGGATGCCAGAAAAAGCCAGAGATAGTCCAGGCCAAAACGGTCAAGGCGGAATTGGAGGAAATCGAGGCTGAGGTGCTCACGGTTGCTCGCCAAAATTGGCCAACAACTGTCCGCACGCAAGGCAGCTTGTTCGCGGACGAAATAACTACAGTTGGGGCGAAAGTGACGGGGCGGGTCGTCACGGCTCCTGTGGACTTGGGAGACCAAGTTGCGGAAGGAGCGACTCTCGTTACGTTGGACCAGCAGGAATATGAGTTACTTGTCCAGCAAGCCGAATCGCAGCTTAGTCAGGTCCGTGCGGCCGTCGGCTTAAAGCCCGATGCCGCCGTCGAATCGCTCGACCCGTTAAATGCACCACCTGTACGCGAAGCTCGCGCTGTGTGGGAAGAAAGTCAGCAGCAGATTCGACGCATGAAAGAACTCCGTGAACAAGACGCAGTCAGTGATGCTGAGTTCGAATCCGCAGCGGCCGCAGAGCGAGTTGCCGAAGCGAGGTATGCGTCTTCGTTGAACAGCGTCCGCGAGAAAGTTGCGCAGATTGGAGTTCGACAAGCTGAGCTTGAATTGGCAAAGCAACGTTTGCAAGATACGAAAATCACGGCACCCTTTGACTGCGTGGTGCAAAATCGGATGGTTGCGCCTGGGGCTTTTATTCAAGTCGGCCAGCCAGTTGCCAATATCGTACGAACCAAAGTACTTCGATTCCGAGGGACGATGCCCGAACGATATGTTCACGAACTTGAGATCGGTCAATCCGTTATTCTCCGTATCGAATCTTTCCCCGACCCCATTCCAGTAAAAGTCAGTCGTATCAGCCCCACCCTCGACGAGATGAGTCGGTCTCTGATTTTCGAAGCTTTGGTGGATAATGCTAACGGTCGATTGCGAAGCGGATTATTTTGCGAAGCTGAAGTTGAGATCGACGAAACGGCAACCGCTTTGGTCGTTCCTCCTGCAGCGGTAATTCGTTTTGCTGGCGTCGACAAAGTTTGGGCCGTGGTGGATGGTATTGCAAAAGAATCGGTTATCCAATTGGGTCGCACGGAACCAGACCGCGTCGAAATAATGAGCGGCATAAAAGAAGGAACGCAAATCCTGCGCGATGGCTCTAAAGGCCGCGCTGCCCGGATCAAACCAATCGTTTCCGAAGTCTTGGTGAATCAAATACCGGATCAGGGAACCACAGCGAATTGAGCCGCGATCACGGATTTCGCAAAGCGAATTTTAAGAGTGTTGCACTTTAACGCTAGGCAATAATAATTCTGGACTTGTCGACTCAGGACTCTATGAGAATAACCCGACGATCCATGATGATGAAACTTCTACGGAGAGTGGACTTGTGTATTGGTTAGCGGAGATTTGCGTCAAGCGACCTGTTTTTGCCTTGATGTTGATCATGGCCTTGCTCGTTGCTGGAATTACAGCGTTTCAGTCGCTGGGCGTGGATCGTTTTCCCAGCATGGATATGCCGACCGTTTACATCCGCACGGTCTATCCGGGTGCCGCATCGCAAGAAGTTGAATCCGAAGTTTCGCAACTGATCGAAGATGCTGTGGCCACGGTGGCTGGTATTGACGAGACGCGATCGATATCCAGCGACGGTTCTTCATTTGTGATCTTGACGTTCAATCTCAACCGCAACGTTGATGCTGCGGTTCAAGACGTCCAAGGTGCCGTGGCCGGGATTCTGAACCGTTTGCCTCGCGGAATTGATCCCCCTATAGTCCAAAAACAGGACACGGATTCTTCGCCGATCATGTCACTCGCAGTCTCGGGGCCGAGAACTGCAACGGAACTATTCTTTCTTGCCGATCGCTATGTCAAGGATGTGATTCAGTCGGCTGACGGCGTTGGACAAGTTTCGATTGCGGGCGCTGCTGACCGAGCCGTTAAAGCGAATATTGATGCGCGAAAGCTTGCTGCTCGGCAACTCTCGATTCTTCAAGTGCGCGATGCAATCACGCGTCAAAATGCAGAAGTCCCCGGCGGACGCGTCGATGAAGGTCGGCGTGAATTGACTTTGCGAACGATGGGAAGGGTGACCGACGTCAAAGAATTCCAGAACTTGGTGGTGGCCACAAGCGGCAATGCACCGGTTAGGCTTGGCGATCTCGGCGAAGTAACCGACGGGACCAAGGAAGTTCGTACGCTGGCACGATTGAATGGTGTACCAGCGGTTGTTTTGCAAGTCCAACGCCAATCGGGAAAGAACACTGTCGGCGTGATCGACGCTGTCAAGGAACGCATTCCGCGCTGCATAAAACTGTTACCCGAGGACGTAACTGTAACGGTAATTTCCGATCAATCGCGTTACATCAAAGCGGCACTGCACGAAATCGAAGGACATCTCGTTTCCGGAAGTATTCTGGCATGCTTAACCGTTTTGATTTTCATGCGATCTTGGCGTTCAACGATTATCGCTTCGGTAGCGATTCCTACATCGATCATCGCGACGTTTGCCTTTATGAAGGCTTTTGGATTTACGTTGAACAACGTCACCATGCTGGCCCTGGTTCTGATGGTCGGCGTCGTGATTGATGATGCCATTGTCGTACTTGAAAATATCTTCCACAACATTGAAGAAAAGGGTATGGATGCGTTTCAAGCATCTATCAAAGGGACACGCGAAATTGGATTGGCTGTGCTTGCAACAACCATGTCGCTGGTCATCGTGTTCTTGCCTGTATCTTTTCTATCCAGCGTAACTGGCCGCATGCTGTTTGAATTTGGCGTTACGGCCACGGTAGCGATTCTGATTTCGATGTTAGTCAGCTTTACGTTGACGCCGATGATGTGCAGCAAATTGCTTAAGAATACCAACAAGGGCGGAGAAGCTGTTTCTCGGCGGGGCTTTTACCATTGGGTCGAACTGGGCTATATGACCTGCCTTCGTTTCTCGATGCGGTTCCGATTCCTGATTCTGCTAATCTGCATCGGTACCGCTGCATCCAATTACTGGTTGTATTTTATTGTCAAACAGGACTATATCCCGACGAACGTTGATGAATCCGAATTTGAAGTGAGCGTCAACGTGGCAGAAGGCGCCAGTTTGACATCCATGAATGAAGCGATGGAACTGGTCGAATCAAAAGTTCAGAAACTGTCAGGTATTGAGTTTCTGTTAACGACCGTCGGTACGCGAGGATTCGGTGGCGTCAATCGCGGTGAAATTTATGTGCGGCTTGCCGATATAAAGGAACGCGCTTTTTCGTTTGAGCGCGCATTCGCCGGGTTGCTAAAAGGTAATTTGAATGCTGCTTGGGAAGGCAATTTTTCTCAACAAGAGAAGATGATCGAAATCCGAAAGCTCCTGACAGGATTGCCGGGGGTTCGAGCGTCCGTTCGCAATCTGTCGTCATTCCGTCAAGGCGCGAATGTCGATATTGACTACTCCATTACCGGTCCCGATGTGAGCCGGCTCGCCGAGTTTGCCGAGGAGTTGCGAAAGAAAGAAATAACGCTACCGGGAATTGTCGATGTCGATACAACTTTGCGAGTGGACAAGCCTGAGTTGCTTGTCTCGATCGATCGCGAACGTGCAGCAGCATTGGGCGTCGAAGTTCAAGAGATTGCAGAGACGTTACGAGTCGCAGTCGGGGGCGACGATCGCGTGTCAAGATATCGGGACGCAACCGTCGATGATGCTTACGATGTGGAGCTAAGGCTGGTTGGAATCGATCGACGCAATACAGAGTCGATTTCTCAGCTTTACGTACGAGCCCGCCCGAACTCGACGCGTCTAACATCAACGTCGACGGCAAATTCTGCTGGTACGACACCTGGCATTGTGCTTAGTCGAATAGACAACGTCGTGAATTTTCAGTTTGGTAACTCGGCATCGCGTATCGATCGCTTGGATCGGCAACGGATGGTTGCGTTGCGGGCGAACATCACGGCAGGTTACGCGTTGACGGATCGAATCGCTGCAATCAACCAAGCTGCACAAGAATTGGGGATACCTCTGGGATTTGAAACTCGCGTGATGGGACGTGGACGCGAACTTGAGAAAACGCTGCAAGAGTTTATTTGGACTTTTGTGTTGTCTGTAATTTTCATGTATATCGTGCTCGCGGCTCAATTTGAAAACCTGATTCACCCGCTGACCATCCTCCTCACTTTGCCGTTGGCCGTTCCATTCGGATTGATCAGTTTGTACTGGGGGTCTGAGACGCTTAATGTCTATTCGGCGCTTGGCATTCTGGTTTTGTTCGGAGTTGTCAAAAAAGCGGCGATTCTGCAGATCGATCACACCAATGTACTGCGAGCGGCCGGGTTGGATCGTGCCACGGCAATTCTGCAAGCGAATCGTGATCGACTGCGGCCAATTCTAATGACGACGATTTCGTTCGTTGCGGGGCTGTTGCCTCTACTGATTGCGACGGGACCGGGAGCTGAAGAACGCCGTTCGATCGCCGTACTTGCAGTGGGCGGGCAAACTCTGTCATTGTTGTTAACACTCGTTGCCGTTCCGGTCATCTATTCGTATCTTGATGATATTAGCATGTGGTTTACCAAATCACGATCATCCCCAAGTACAATAGAAGCCGAGGCGCCGCAATGAATGCAAGTGGAGTAGAAACCAAGATTGAGCAGCTTCCTTCAATCGTTTGGCAAGGCAGCATCGACGGCTCATTGGACCTGCTGGACCAGACGCTGCTCCCTCTCGAACAGACTCGATTGATTTGCGAAATACCATCGCAGGTTTTCGAAGCGATCGTCATGTTGCGAGTTCGCGGGGCTCCTGCTATTGGTATCGCCGCTGCCTACGGTGTCTGTTTATCCCTGCGACATCATTTGAGAGACGCGAATTCTATCAAAGCGAAGATCGCCGCTAAAGAATGCGCGGAATATCTGGCTACCAGTCGTCCAACTGCCGTAAACTTGTTTTGGGCGTTGGATCGGATGCGATCGGTTATCGAACGCCACGACGAAGGCGAGTCTGCGACAATTTTGGCGGAACGGTTGCTGGCCGAAGCCAAGTCCATTCATGACCAAGATCGTTTGATGTGCCACGCAATCGGCCGATTCGGCTCGCAGTTATTGCCAGACGGATTCGGCGTCTTGACTCACTGCAACGCCGGTGGTTTGGCGACGGCGGAGTATGGAACTGCATTGTCTGCGATTTTCACGGCACATGATCAAGGCAAGCGACTCAAAGTCTATGCGGACGAGACACGACCATTGCTGCAGGGAGCCCGTTTGACCGCTTGGGAGTTACAGAGGCATGGTGTGGATTGCACGCTGATTTGTGATTCGATGGCTGCCCAAGTCATGCACGAGGGCAAAATTCAAGCGGTCATCGTCGGTGCCGATCGCATAACGGCTAGAGGGGATACAGCGAACAAAATTGGGACGATGGGAGTCGCTATCTTGGCAGCCTATCACAAGATCCCGTTTTACGTCGCAGCACCAACGTCGACATTTGATCTTCAATTGACAAGCGGTTCGGACATTCCAATCGAGCAACGCAAAAGCACGGAAATCACAGAAGGATTTGGACGTCGCACCGCTCCGCACGGAATCCACACGTACAATCCGGCGTTTGATGTTACGCCTGCCGAACTAATACATTCGATCATCACGGAACGCGGAGTGATTCATCCCGTTAACGAAACAAACGTTCGAGCGATGGTTTCGTAAAGCGACTGCACTGCAGGGTACGGACATGTTCTTCGATTCGTTCTTTAAGTGATTGTCGGCAGGTTTGTGATTTAACTACCTTTGTGGAGTCCTTGATATTGCCGGTTGAAGCCATACAGTTCGCCGAAGTCCCTTGTCCGATTTGTCAATCGACTAGTTGGCGGCTTCTTGCAAAATTCGTCGACTGGACTTACGGGATTGGTGGTCCTTTTCAATCCGTACGCTGTTCAAGTTGCGGACATCGGTATCTCAACCCCAGACCGACCGACGAATCGTTGCTCAAGTGTTACCCCGAACAATATGGCCCTCACCATCTGGATCGTACGGTTGAGCTTTTACATGCAGAGAATGGTTCCGACCATGGACAACCTCAACCGGTCGCTCTGGATGAGTCGAAAAGAGGATTTCATGTCCTGCGAAAATTGTGGCGGCGATGGCTCGACAATCGTTCCACTTGGATGCCGACGATCGACAAAGCGAAAAACAGCGGCCCGCCGATGGCACTGGAAATCGGATGTGCTGATGGTTGGTTTTGTCAGCAGTTGGCTGACGCTGGATGGGATATCCAAGGAATCGAACCTGTCGCGGCGGCTGCCGAACGTGCTCGGGCTCGAGGCATTCGAGTTCACGTTGGGACCGTACAGGATGTGTTCGTTCCAAGCCAATCGATGGACTTTGTTGCTGCCTGGATGGTTCTCGAACATTTACCAAACCCCGTCGAGTCGGTTCAGCAAATCGGAAAATGGGTTAAGCCGGGCGGCACTTTTGCATTCAGTGTGCCCAATGCTGCAAGCCTGGATCGCTTCGTTTTTGGACGGCACTGGAGTGGCTACGACGGCGGTCGGCACTTGCAGTTTTATACGCCGCGCTCGCTAGCCGTATTGCTTGCTAAAGGTGATTTTCGAATTGAGCGAGTCATTCATCAGAATACCATTCAGCCGTTCCTCGGCAGCATCGGGAGTTTGGTCCATTCGTTAAGGCCCGCAAGCCGAATTGCTAAGAAAATGTCGGCGGTTTATATGAATGAAATAAGTTTCCGCGCCCGGGTTCTTTGTTCGCCCCTTGCCAATCTAGTTGCAGGGCTCTACCTTTCTTCACGCATTACCGTCATTGCTCGCAAAGTTAGTTGATTAGAAATACGCAAAATGCTCGCTGAACTCCCGCACTCGTTTCCTGACTCGCTTCGGCATCCAACGCTTTCCACAGCTTTAGACGGGGCTCGTCAAGCTCGTCTGATCATCTCGCGATTCTTTCAGCAAGGCGTGACGATGAGGACCAAGGCACCAAACGAATTGGTTTCCGACGCGGATGTAGAAGCGGAACGCGCAATAGTGCAAGTTATCCACCGCGATTTTTCGGGCCATGCGATATTGGCGGAAGAAGGATTCTCCCAAACACAGCAGCACGATCAGCTTTGGATCATCGACCCGCTTGATGGAACCAACAATTTCGCCCACCACATCCCGCATTTCGCAGTTTCGATCGCTTACTATGAATATGGTCAAGCTCAAGTGGCTGTGATGACGAATCCGATGACCGACGATTGGTACATTGCCGTTCGAGGTCAAGGCGCTTGGTACAACGGCACGCGATGTCACGTTTCGACGGCAACGCAACTTGATCAGACCATGGTCGGCGTCGGGTTTTATTACGATCGTGGCGCAATGATGGAAGCCACGCTGGCGGCCGTTGCGGATTTTTTTCGCGAGAACATACAAGGAATTCGTCGCTTTGGAACGGCCGCGCT
>JANMNK010001076.1:0-3324 GCA_031373875.1 Pirellulaceae bacterium
TGGCAATGTAATAGACGTCGCGATAAACGCGACTTCGAGAAACGGTCGCCTTGACTCCCTTAAAGCCAAGACCTACGGGCGCGGCATCCAAAGGATCTTGCGCTGTCCATACCGGGGATAGGCCAACGCCCGGACGGTCCCCAACGTCAAAGTGACTGCTCGACGAAAACCGCTGCAGTCGACCATTGACCCAAAGCAAAAGTTGATCGTCGACGTTTGCGTATTTGAGGCGAACGCGGCCTGATCGAACGGGAGTGTCCGCAGTGATCGAGGCTACTGGTGTTTCTCCATTCGAAAAAGCAGTTAAGGCTTTACCGCCCTTGGTAATTTCCAGCGAAGCTTTTCCTGTAGCGACATCGATCGTGCAGGTATGATGCCTTCCGGCTTCGACAAGATCGAGAACAATGCTGCCAGCAGTACCTTGAACATCCACGTCGAATTCACAAGCCAAGTCCCCAACCCAATTCAATCCATCGTTCATAAAGTTGATAGCGTTTCGTTGATCGGATTGCCAAAAACTGAATTGCGCGTACTCTCGCGGGTTCACTCCGCTACGATACAACTTGCTCGGATTGCCGTTCTTGTCCATCAACGCACTTTTGTGCCCGACGATGCTGGCGTTGTAGGACGTGAAGTCAAAAACAGGTGAAGAAAAATAGGGATCGATCAAACCATCGACGGGACCCTCGACCATGTCCCAGCTCAGACGCATCGGAGGTTTTTGATGTGGGAAAGCGCTGTTGCTCCGCAGGGTTTCAGGACCGAACACGCGATGATAATACCGCAACCACGAAATATCGTTTGATGAAGTTGCGTCGCAAGTTGCTTGCCAATCCGAATCGGATTGTTTTGTTTGCCAACTCGTATTCGCTTTTGGAAACGGTTGCCAGGCGTTGGGCACTCCGGACTTGACCAAGGTCTTTGACAGGTGGTTGGAGTCGTAGATGGGTTGCAACATCGTGTTGACGACATTGGGTGGTTTTCGTTCCACGACAGGTTTGGGTGCCCCTTTTTTGGTGACAAAAATGTCGCCGTTGTAAACTTGCAATTTTTCGTTCGGCAGCCCCACGCAACGTTTGATGTAGTTGATTCTCGCATCGTTGGGATACTTGAAAACGATGACATCCCATCGCTTGGGCGTCTTGAACATGTAAGCAAATTTGCTTACCAAAATTCGGTCTCCGCTAAACGTCCAATGGTTAGCATTGTCGGCCAAGTCGAGCGGTAATTCGAATCGACATAAGGGACACGTCGTCGTCAAACAAATGTTATCGGTTCGATATCCAAGCTCGTCGTATTCAACACTGGCACCAGCTTGATAATCGAATCCACACTCCGGGCAGCGGACGTCTTTGTGAGCACCCATCAATGCCGGGGCCATCGAACCCGTCGGGATAACGAACGCTTCTGCGACAAAAGCGCGAAACAAAAAAGCGAGGATGAGCGCAACGCCGAAACTCTCGACCGTTTCTCGAAACCAAGGTGGCTTCTCATGCGGCTGTTCGTCTTTGGCTTTCGGAATATCGTTAATTGTCTTTTTAGTTTGTGCCATAGGTGCGACGCTGGACTCATTGTTAATTCGTTCGACCGGCGCGACGGATTAGCTTCCGTTGGTCGCCAAAGCCTTGTCGTGTGTCTCGTAAAAACACTAGGGCACTCCCGCAGCTTTCCACTGGGAAATCCCTACAAAATCTTCCGCATATTCGGACTGCTCAGTGTAAGCAAAACTTGCGAACACCGCAGCGCGGATCTGTTGGATGCGACGGTGCGTCAAATCTGCCAGGCGGCCAGAGAATAGCCAGCAAAAATCGTAGAAAAACCCGTTATCGGGAACGAGCCAACTTCTGGGCGCCAAGCATATTTTGCATGCTTTCCCGAAGAATTTTCTCCGGGCCAGGGGTGTAATCAAAGACTTCGACCGACACCCACCCGTCATATTCAATTTCATTCAGCGCCCGAAAAATGGGACCAAAGTCGACGTCGCCCATTCCCGGCCCCAATCGATTCGGATCATTCGCATGAAAATGGATCATGAGGTCGGCGTTTTCCCGGATTATCTGGTCGATGGGCTTGCCTTCAGTGCTCATCGCTTTGACGTCCAAGTGCAGCATAATAAAGGGGTGATCCACAGCCTGGATCAGCGAGCGTGCTTGGGAAGCGTGATTAAGGAAATTGCCTTCCTGCGGGCCCAAGGGTTCAACGGCGATGGCAACTTGGGTTTCTTCAAGCACAGGGGCGCATCGCTTGAGGACATCGACGGCGTTATCCATCGCTTGCTGATGGGACATCTCTGGGCCAAAGTTGCGTTGCATGGGCGAACCAAGCACCATCAAGTCGCCACCCAGATCCCTGCACAAACGAGCCAAGTCTCCAAGGTAACTGGCGGTAAGCTGCCGAACGGCGAGATCATTGGTCGTGAGGTGGAACCCCTCTGTCTTGGCTAATAACCAATGGAGTCCAATAATTTTTAGCCCATGCGAAGCCGCCATATCACGGTACTGCGCACGGGTCTCGGCTGAAATTTGATCGGCACGAGGACCTAAAGTGAATGGAGCGACTTCGAGGCCGCTGTAGCCCACGTCACTCGCCAGTTTCATCCCTTGCTGCCAAGGCCAGTCGCCAAACACTTCGTTGCAAATCGCATACTGCATTTGAACTACACCCAAATGAAGAATGTCAAATACCGAATATTGCTCGTTGCGAAGCAACAGGCAATCGCAAAGTTTTTCCACCCCGTGCGTAACTTGGCAACAGCCAAATTACGCACGGGGTAACAATTCAACAAAACGCATTAACCACGACTAGGCGGGTTTGAAACCGGATGGGGTCGCGACGCGTTTCTTCGTATGTTTTTTGGCACCTGGCTTGGAGCTTTTGCGAGGACCATAGCTTGACTTAATACTACTCGAACGACCACCTGAAGCTTTCGAACCGCCGCCATTGGAAGTGGAACCGCTGCCTTTGGAGGACGAGTAGTTCGACTTCTTGCCAGGACCGCTTCGTCGCTCGGATTGCGAATTCCGAGAGTTTCGCGAAGGCCGGCTATCGTCGCTTGACGTTGCAGGTCCTTCGATCGTCGTGGTTACTTGAAGCCGACGTCCGATGAGTTGCTCGATATCGCGTAAGTACTTTCGTTCTTCGGAATCGCAGAACGAGATAGCCTCTCCGCTTGCACCTGCTCGACCGGAGCGACCGATACGATGGACGTAAGTGTCAGGTTCGTTAGGAATTTCAAAGTTAAACACGTGCGAGATGTTGTCGACGTCGATACCACGTGCCGCGATATCGGTTGCGACGAGAACAGGTGGCTTGTCTCTCTTGAAC
>JANMNK010001037.1:0-3227 GCA_031373875.1 Pirellulaceae bacterium
GCGGTGCTTTGGTCGCTAGCAACAGGTTTGACGGGTCTTGCGCAGAATTACTGGTCGCTCGTGTGTGCTTGGGGGCTGATGGGGATGTTGCAAGCGGGTGCTTTTCCATGTGCAGTCCGTTCGATTGGTCAAGTCTTTGGCGATAAAGAACGCGCTAGGGCTTCTGGTTGGCTTGGTGCTGGCATGCTGTCTGGCGGTGCCATCGCGCCGATCTTGACCGCGTGGCTTTTGGCAATGCTTGTTCCCGTTGAACAACATTGGCACGTTGATCGTTGGCGAATTTGTTTGATGCTCTATGCGATTCCCGGTCTGCTTTGGGCTGTCGTTTACGGTCTGGGAACGGCTAATTTGAAAACAGCAATGGAAGTATCCGTCGAAGATTCGTCGGTGGCGATGAAGGCTCAATCGGCGTTGCAGCCAACTTACGCCAAGTCAACTTGGCGGTATGCAATCACGGACTGGTCGTTGCTCTTGCTGTGCGGACAGCAATTTTTTCGGGCGGCGGCCATGGTCTTCTTCTTGACTTGGTTCCCGACTTTTCTGCAATCGACCCGCGAAGTTTCATTGCTTGAGTCAGGAGTTTTGACATCGTATGCGGGCGTTGCTGCACTGTTGGGTGTTTTGACGGGAGGTTACTGTTCAGACTTAATACTGGCGAAAACAGGCAACAAACGGCTTGCGCGGCAGGGCATTGCTGTTGCAGGCATGAGTACATGCGCAGCACTCACAATTCTGTCGTACTTCATTGTGGACGTTAATCTTGCGATCGCCGTTATCAGTTTAGGCGCGTTCGTCGCAGCATTTGGCGGCGTTGCAGGTTACACTGTCGCGATTGATTACGGCGGCAAAAACGTGGGCACGGTTTTTGGCGCAATGAACATGTGCGGGGGACTGGGTGCTATGCTTTTTCCTGTGACTATCGGTTGGTTGGTGTGGGCCACTGACGACTGGAATATGGCGCTGTTTGTTTTTGCGGGCCTGATGGCATTGGACGCAGTTTTGTGGGCTTGTTTGAATCCAAAAGGCAAATTCCTCGAACGATCTCCTGTGGTAGCTTAGTTACGGGTTAAGAATACATTCACTTTATAGCGAAACTTGGTGACTGCACGTGATTTCGAGTGTGTTTGGATTGTACTGTGTGTTTTGTAGTGTGCATTTTGTATCTAGAGGATGTTGTGACTTATGTTCTCCCATGCAAGGTTTGAAGGCTCGAGTGGCGTAGCGCGAACGGATATCACACCGCCGGTCGGCATTTACTGTCGAAACTGGGGTGCTGCGGCACAGGACACGGCGGATGGAGTGCATGGCCGATTGACGCTGAATGCAATGGTGCTCAAATCGCAATCTGTTTCCTCGCCGTTGATACTTGTCGACGCCGATCTTGGTTGGTGGGCGAATCTCGAGGTGGAGCGGATTTTCAGGAAAAAAGTTCTTGATGAACTGAGTATCGCTCCTGCATATCTTCTTTTTGCCCTGAGCCATACACACGCTGCGCCACCACTGTGCAATCCAGAACCGCATTGGCCGGGCGGGAAGGAGCTTGCAGACTTTCTAAGTTCGCTTTCTGAACAAACGATCGAAACCGTTCGTCAAGCAATCAAGAATATGTGTCCGGCTGTTTTGGAATGGCATTATGGTAAATGCTCATTAGCGACCAATCGAGACTTGCTGGACAACCGGCCGGGCAAGCCACCGCGTATCGTGTGCGGCTACAACCCCGAAGGCCCTGCCGATGATACAGTTTTGGTTGGACGCATTGCCGATACCGATGGCAAGATTTTTGCGACCGTCACCAACTATGCTTGCCATCCCACAACGTTAGCTTGGGGCAACACAAAGATATCCCCGGACTACGTTGGTGCGATGCGACAAACGATCGAAAGTAACACGGACGGAGCCCTCGCGTTTTTTCTTCAAGGAGCATCTGGAGAATTATCTCCTCGCTACCAATACGTCGGTGATACGACCGTTGCCGATTCGCATGGACGCGAACTAGCGTTCTCCGCATTGTCGGCATTGGAGTCGATGGAACCGCCACGAAAGGACCTCGTTTACGACGGCGTGATCGAATCAGGCGCGCCCCTCGCAGTCTGGAGCCGACAGCCCCGCACGAGTTCGAAGCAGCCTCTGACCAATTCGCTTGCCGCAGTTTGCCGCCAAGTTTCCGTTCCGCTCAAAAACTGGCCGAGTGCCGAAGCGCTTGAGTTGGAATACGCAAACTGTTCCGATCGCGCAATCGCTGAGAGACTCCGACGCAAACTGCGAATTCGACAAGCCGTTGGTGATGGTCAATCGTTTAGCTTGGAGATATGGGGATGGCGACTGGGAAACGCTCTCATCATGGGCACTATGGGCGAAGCGTATTCGAGTATTCAGCAAAACCTGCGAGCAGCCTTCCCTGGTCAGGCGGTTGGCTGGCTGAATCTCGTCAATGGTTCGATCGGATACTTGCCCCCAGCGAACCTATATGACGAAGATATCTATCAAGTCTGGCAAACGCCCTTCGATCGTGGTTCGCTTGAATTAGTCGAGCGTGCGGCGATTGAATTAGGTCGCGATATGCTGGCTGAGAATATTGAGCTTGCCTGATTAGATATGTCATTTGACAAAGCCTGCTAAAAACGCAGACTTTCTTCAAGAAGTTTGACGGCTGGCTATAGTGCGCTGTTATGAAGCCACCGCTTGTACAGTTCTCCCTTAATTGAATTAGAAAAACCTGCCGCGTCCGAAGTGTCCCGGATGAGGCAGGTGAACTTCGCAAAGCGTAAAGACAATCGGAGTCAAGTCTCAATGAACACTCAACCTAACGATTATCAGGTCGAAGTATTCTTCGATGGCGGTTGCCCTTTGTGTCGACGCGAAATTAACATGCTGCGACGTTGGGACAAACGTAAACGCATTCGCTTTACCGATATCGACGCGCCAAACTTTCGGGCGGCGGAACTGGGAAAGACCCAAGAGGACTTGATGGCGCACATTCAGGGCCGATTGGCAGATGGAACTTGGATTAGCGGAGTCGAAGTGTTCCGCCAACTCTATTCTGCGGTCGGACTAGGATGGATCGTTGTGTTGACGCGACTGCCTATCTTGTCGCAGATGCTCGATTGGGGATATGTTCTGTTTGCAAAGAATCGGCTTCGGCTGACTGGGCGGTGCAAGGCGGGGACATGTTCAGTAGAAAATCCACCTTCCAGTGTCGTTCCAGCAGAAATCAAGAAATGATCTCT
>JANMNK010001109.1:0-2544 GCA_031373875.1 Pirellulaceae bacterium
GTGTTTATTGTGAGGCTTAGATACCGTGAAGGTCGCAAGACGTGATTTTGTAAAAGCTCCAAGTGCTCCTTCCATGCGATCGAGCTTGGTCAAAACGTCTCGACTGGAACTCGCAAATGTCTGAGCTATCAGCCGAATAGAAGCTTCGAACAAATGACAGCCGACTTTATCATAGGCTGCCTGAAGGTCATCTTCGCGATCATGTAATCGAGACGACGATACTTCCAACGTGTTGTGATCCGAATGCCGAGAACACCAAGCCAACGATCCAATCAGCCCAGCGACAAACCATCGACGCGGTCGCGTGGCTCGCCGAGCAAAGTATGCAGCCAACATATGCCGATGCCGAAAAAAATCGCGATCCAGCAAGCGAACCGCAGCGCGAGCCCAATGCACTCGGCGATGCGAAGCCGGCCGCACCGTAATCTCAATGCGACAATCAATCACTCCATCCGGAAGCACGGACCGAAGTAACCCGCATACCGGATCGGCAAAATTATGGTTGAGCGAATCTTCGAATTGCGCATGCCGCAAGATCGGAAACAGTTCCGGCTTCAACTCAACATCAATGCTCCAAGAAGTCATCAATTTCGATTCGAGACTAGCTTCAAATTCCACAATCGAGCAATTCGGATAGTTTGCAATGATCGGTTCGATAACGCGGTCTCGATCCACTTCATCGCATCGAATAAAAATCCCGACCTGCCCATCATGCGTTCCATACGAAAGCGTCAGATCCCTCTGCAACCGTCCCTGATGAATCGCCGCCAACGACTTCTCAAAATACCTCGGCCCCCGAACATTATTTGCCGGAACAGTTAAACATAATTCGCAGATCCGCATGCCAGAAGCATAACCCACTACCCGCAATTTCACTTGTTCGACTTTACCAATCAAGTGTCAAAACACAGATTCACATCGAAAGCGCTTTGTTGAGTTCGCCCGCATCAGCACCGCATTAGTTTTACGGAAGGTTCACCCGTGCGAAAGCTAGCGTCGACCGTTAGAAAATTTGTTTTGGCGGACTTGACCTTTTGATCCTGTACGCGAACGATTAGCCAAACGCAGGATGCGTTGGCCGTTTATCAATGGAAATTTTTGAATGGAGTCAAGTGATGGGGCGAAATGTGCCATGCGGTTGGTGTGGGATAGACATCTTTTACTGCACAATAAAAGGAAAATGCACTGCGACAGAGGTGAATTCGAGACGGAGGCATCGCTGTTCTGAATTGAAAACCCAAATGACATCTGTGAGACATTCCACACTCGAACGACCTTCCTTTGCTCGAACTGAATGTGAACCAGATAACACCACTTACCACTTTCCAGAAGATTCGCGGCCAAACAACACAGCATCATTACCCCTTTGGTTTCTGCTGATTTTGGTAGTCGCGGCGTTGTTTTACATGTTGTCGCACGGCTAGAAATAAATCCCATCAATCGTTAGCGAGTTAAGTGAGCTCCTAAGCATACAGGAACGAGGATTGAGTTTTGATCGTGCACTTGGTCAAACTTGGACCGCTTTGCCCCATAGAGTTGGCTTCAAAGAGCTACCGGATGTGGAGCAGTTTTTGAAACCCGGAGTCACGAAGGAACTACTGCAAAAGACACTTATGGAGAAACTTCCCAATGATGCAGGAATATAGATGGAGGAAGCCAAAGGAAAACTCTTTCACTTCATCGTTCCACAGTAGCCTGTTACACTTTCTTCATCATGACGCGCTGACGGGAAGTTTCAGGGTCTTCTTCGGATGCGAATAGACTAATGTTTTTCGATCGGTTACAGGACACTTAATAGTGCCTCCACATCAATCACGATCTGGTTCTGACTGCGGCAAGCCAAGTTCACTTCGTGCTTGGTGACTGGTTCCGTCCGTTTAAGAAAGCTTAAATGGTGATGGTTCTCCATTTTGTGAATCGAAAGATGCTAAAATAGCCACGGCTGCCAATGTACTTGTCAGTCCAGTTTTGGAAACTCAAAACGCAATTGCATGCAAACGCCGATCAATATTTACCCCGTAATTACGTTGATTCAATGGATTCCTTCCTTTGCGATTTGACTGTTGCCAATATTTGACACCTGGGTTCTACCCAGATCGATCAGAGTATCACGATTTGGAAAGACAAGTGAGTGTAAATCAGTGGCGTTGACTTGTGTATGGCCATTGAAATCGCGAAACCAATCGTCGACGGCTTGAGAATTCAAAAAGGCGACAATCCCTCGTGCTAATTCTTCAGAAAGTGGCCCACGATTTAGATGGAAGATATTCAAATGGTTTCAAATCCGATCAGCGATTTTGGGAGTACCGAAGTGTCCACTAACGTGGCTACGATCCTTCCCTTTGTCACCGTTGAGGGATTGCAATACCCTCGCAATCGATTTTCGTGGAACGTCCCGTTAATGGGCAAACCTGGGTTCTGCTCCAGTCGACGTAGTCTATGTTCGGGACCTCATACTCGCTTTTCCGAGCAACCGTTGCTCACAAAAGGCCACATTGGACTTCAAGCCTTCCGATCCGTCGTCGGTCGTCCTTCAATTGGTCC
>JANMNK010001129.1:0-1920 GCA_031373875.1 Pirellulaceae bacterium
TACAAAGTCATCCGCCCCTCCATCAAGCGCTTGAATCTTTTGAGTTTCCTGGTCGCGAGCGGAAAGAACGATAATGGGAACCGTGGACCATTCCCGAAGTCGTCGAATGATCTCTTGGCCATCCAGATCGGGTAGCCCAAGATCCAAAATCACGATATCGGGCGGTTGTTGCTGTGCAACGCGCAGTCCTTCCGCTCCGGTACTGGCTTCGTTCAAACGATAGGACTCATCGGAAAGCGATGCTCTCAAGAATCGACGAATGGGCAGTTCGTCTTCAATGATTAGGATCAGAGGATTTGTATTGGACATTTCAAACATTCGCAAAAGGAAGAGCTGCATCGAATACCAGTTCGCAATTATTCAAGGGGAACATTGGGAACATTCTTTGCAAGTGGGATACGAATCAGAAACTCTAATCCGTGATTTTGATTATTTGTATCCAACGAACATCCTTGGCGACGCGATGCGGTAATTGTTCCTTGATGTACTTTGGCAATCGCACGGCAAATCGCAAGCCCAAGTCCACTTCCTCGTCCATCGTCGGGCGATAGGGTCGCTCGGTAAAATTTCTCGAATATACGTTCTTCCATTCCCTCTGGAATACCTGGACCATCGTCGCAAATGACTAACCGTAAGTAGCCAGAATCGATGTTCGCTGAAATCGAAATGCTTGTACCTGCTGGAGTATACTTGGCGGCGTTCTCGAGCAGATTAATCAAAAGCTGTTCTATCAGGAGTCCATCGAAATAGAGAAGCGGCAGATCGGGTGGCAGCCGGGTCGTGATTTGGTGACCAATGAGTATGTTGCAGGTGCAATGCAAGGCCGAACCGACAATTTCTTCCAGGACATGCCACTGCATGTTGGGCGCACTTGCGCCTGCATCGAGCTTGGACATTTGCAAAATATTCTCTAGCAATCGATTGAGACGGGCTGCTTCGTTCGAGACTGTTTCCAAAAGCTGCCGACGTGTCGATTCATCGAGAGTGCTAGTGGAGAGCAAGGTGCTGCTTGCTCCGGCAATGGCAGCCAAAGGGGTCTTCAGATCGTGCGACACACTGCTAAGTAACGTGTTTCGTACTTGTTCTGCTTCGGCTTGAATCCGCGACTCAGCGGCATCGATTGCAAGCTGATCACGTTCCAATGCCAACGCTAGCTGGCTCGCGCACGCTTCTAAAAGCTGCCTCTGTTCGGGCTCCAATAGTCTCGCATTGTCGTCATTCGATCGAATCGCGACCGCGCCCAAGCAAGAGTTCGCTCCAACAAGCGGAATGAAAACCGCGCATGCGTTTGGCAGTGTGTTCGTTCCCGCGCCCGCCAGTTGACTATGATCAATCACCCATTGTGCAGCAGGTAGACTTACGGCGTTCTTTTCAATAACCCCGTCCTGCCCGTGGACAATTTCCGTCCTGCCGGACGGACCAACCATATAGACAGCAACTTCACCATTGACCATTTCGGAGATCTTTGCGCTCGCTGCGGACACCAGAAATACTCTCCCGGAGATGGAACTGAGTTGTCTACCTAGTTCGTACAAAGTCGCTGTTCGTCGCTCACGTTTTCGCGTGTTGATCACTTGAGCTTTAAGTCGAGATGCGAGAGTACTAATCAGCAATCCAATCGCAAGCATAACTCCAAAAGTCAAGACGTACTGTGTGTCTGCAACAGCAAACGTCAGATAGGGAGGTACGAAGAAGAAATCGAAAGCAAGCACTGCGAGAAGACATGCCACAATAGCCGGTCCGCTTCCAAAGCGAAACGCGACGAATGCCACGCCAGCCAGATATATCATGCCCGAATTGGCCTCTGAATCCAAACCAAATAATACCCTGAGCCCAGCCGCGACGAGACTACTCGCGACTGTAATTCCTAGTGCATGTCCGTAGCCAATCAATTTGATTGGCGGTTTTTGGATTTGAGGG
>JANMNK010001186.1:0-3196 GCA_031373875.1 Pirellulaceae bacterium
TCATGTCTAAGCCTGCTTCAAAAAAGAACTCTCCTGCACCTGCGGCGAAGCAACCTGCTGCAAATCAATCCGCTTCCAAACGCTGGTTGAATCTGATGGGTGTCGCTGTTGCGATCACGGTGATCGTGCTGCTGATTTCACTGCTTCGTCCCTTGCCCGATGAGCAACCGGTGGCTGCACAGCCTGTTCAACCGAGCATCGATTTTACCACTGCATCGCGTCCCATGGCTGTTTCGACGGATGGTTATGTTGGTTCGGAGAAGTGTCAGGAATGTCATCGTCACGAACACGAGACTTGGTACAACTCATTCCATCGTACTATGACGCAAGTGGCTTCTAAGAAATCCATCGTCGGTGATTTCAAAGACAAATTGCTTGTGCGTGGAAATCAGTTGTACAAGCTCAAGACGAATGGCGAGCAGTTTTGGGCTGAAGTGGAGAATCCCCATCCGAAGGCGGCGGAGGCTTTGCATGCGCGTTCGAAACATCCGATCGTGTTGACTACTGGTTCTCATCACATGCAAGTGTATTGGATGCTCAGTGGCCATGGTCGCGAAGTGATCGATTTGCCCTTTGTCTGGATGATTGATGAACAGCGATGGATACCGCGTGAATCATCGTTTCTCGTAGCTCCGGTGGTTGCGAACGCGGAGACGTTTAGCAGTTGGAACAGTTCCTGCATGAATTGTCACACAACGCATGCCAATCGAGCTTTGGAAGATCCCAAGACACCGCAGTCCACGGTGGCTGAGTTTGGAATTAGCTGCGAAGCGTGTCATGGTCCTGGTCAGTCGCATATCGCCAGTCATCGATCGACCGATATGGGTGCTTCGAAAAAGCCCGACCCCATGGTCGATCCAAGCCGCTTGGTGCATGACCGTTCAGCCCAAGTTTGCGGGCAGTGCCATATGGCTTGGCACCGCGAGACGCCCGGTTCCGATTTGACTTTGCGACCCGGCGACGAATTGGGGATGGTTCGTGAGAGTGTTACAAATCCCTATCAGTTTTGGCGCGATGGAATGGTGCGAATTGTTGGGCGTGAGTTCAACGGATTGCAAGCTTCCAAATGTTACAAGTTGGGCGAGTTGTCGTGTTTGAATTGTCACGAAATGCATCCTTCCAAAGAAGATTCGCGAACTTTGGACGAGTGGAATGAAGATCAACTGAAAGCCGGGATGCGAGGTGATACGGCCTGTCTAACTTGTCACGAGAAGTATCGTGGCGATGCGAACTTGACGCAGCATACCCATCATCCAGCGTCGTCCGCTGGCAGTCGGTGTTACAACTGCCACATGCCAAACACAACGTATGGACTTTTGAAGGCTACTGTTAGTCATCAAATTACAAGCCCAAGTGTGAAGGAAACTCTGGGTGCGGGGCGGCCGAACGCATGCAATCTTTGCCATCTCGATAAGACGCTTGGCTGGACCGACAAGGCTCTTGTGCAGTGGTATGGTCGTGCGCCAGTCGATGCAACCGAGTTCAAAACGGATTTGGCTATGTCTGTTGATATGGCAATTCAAGGCGATGCGGCTCAGCGAGCGTTGATGGCTTGGCATCTGGGATGGGAACCGGCACGGACTGCTTCGAAGGATGATTGGATGGCTCCGCTGTTGGCGCTGCTGATGACAGATGATTATCCAGCGGTTCGTTCGATCGCGCATCGATCGTTGCAGAGTATCGGGGGATACAGCGATATTCGTTACGACTCGGAAATGTCGCGCGAGCAACTGGAACAGGCCAGAGATGCGATTATCGAAAAATGGACTAGCCAGATCGTTCCCACCAGTCGTCCCGAGCTTCTTCTCACGCCTACGACGGGATGGGATCATAACGCTGTTCGCGAGTTGCTCAAACGCCGCGATATGACTCCAGTCTTTCTGCATGAGTAATACCGGATCGACCCACGTCAATTTTTTGTTTCGGGCCTGCTCGCGGATCAGGGAGTTTGAATCAACCCGTCGAGGGTTTTCGAAAATGCGGTGATTTCGGCCGCGTTGAGCGTCTCTGATTGAAGCGCTCTATTCCAAGTAACCACGGGGGTTTTTTTCGGCCCGTCAGGCTTTCGAAGGAAGGCAACGACAATATCCGTGTCTTTATCGAGGCCGACTTGAGCGGCAGATTCTGGCGACCCATTGGCTGCCAGGCCAAGCGACAGCGACTTTAGGTTTTGTTCGTCCGATATTTTTTTCAGCTCGGTAATCCGTGCGAGGATTTCATCGGCTGTGTAGCCACCGACTTGCGCACCTTTTTCGTCAAAAATCTGAACGTAAGAACAATTCAGTTCTTCGCGAGTTGAAATTAGACCGTCGATCGATCGCAGCAAATCGATCGTGTTAGCGTTGAGCGAGCGGACGTAGATCATAACAATTGATTTCTTCGCTCCCGTTGCCCGGGAGAAGCCACGTATCGTACCGAACTTCTGTGGGTCAAATGGACACTCAGCGGCCCAAATCCCCGTTGCCGTGGGAAGCGAAGGAGGCGGGGGCTCGCATTGTTGCAACAGGTCGAAGTGACTTTGCCAACCAAGTCAACAATTCGCTTTGTTTTCCTGGCGTATTCCGTGGCGCGCTCGATGTTCAGGCGAATAGAATTTCCGATGAGATGGCGATAGCTGTTGCAGATGAGATCTGTGCGATATCGATTGAATCTGGATTGAAAGAAGATCGGATAGTCCCGCGCATGGACGAATGGGAAATCTATCCACGAATTGCGGCGGCGACGGCGCTCAAGGCACAGGAGCAGGCGATCGCGAAGACAAATTTTTCGCGATTGGAATTAATAGAAATTGCGACAGAGAAAATTCGTCAAGCGCGAGCAGCTATTCAGTCAATCGAAATCAGCGACCAAGGCTGCAAATGATAGTGCCCCGAATCGCATAGGCGTTATTTCTTGTTTGCGCTCGTTGACCATTTTGGCTCCCAGTCCTCGGAGTTCGTTCGAGCACCGCGAAGATATTGGTCAATCTTGCCAACTCTTTCCGGATTTTGGGAAGCTACATCGCGTTTCTCTGCCGGGTCAGAGCTTTGGTCGAAAATCTCAATTGGTTGATTCGGTCCGCCGCTGCGAATGCCTTTCCATCGACCTTGATAAAGTGCAGCTTGTTTGAATCCACCTTCGTGAAATTCCCAATAGAGGAATTCATGTTTGGTTTGCCTGGCCGAATTGCCAAACAGGGTTGGGGCAAAGCTTATAG
>JANMNK010001190.1:0-1677 GCA_031373875.1 Pirellulaceae bacterium
CGTGGCGCGAACGCCAAGGCCCGTCAAAGTTCTGGCTCGCGGTAATTGGATGGATGACAGCGGAGAGGAAGTGCAACCCGGCATCCCCGCAGTCCTTGGGGGCAGTTCGTCCGACAAGCGACTTACGCGGTTGGATCTGGCTAATTGGATTGTTGCGAAGGAAAATCCTCTCACCGCCCGAGTTGCGGTGAATCGGCTTTGGAAGATCTTCTTTGGGGCTGGCTTAACTCGAAAGTTGGATGATTTGGGCGCGCAAGGTGATTGGCCAAGTCATCCCGAGTTGCTTGATTGGCTCGCCACGGAATTTGTGCGCTCTGGTTGGGATATTCGTCATATGATTCGAATGATCGTAACCTCGGAAACGTACAAACAATCTTCGAAACCGGCGCACGAGGCTGTGGAAATTGATCCCTTTAATAGACTGCTGTCTTATCAAGGTCGATGGCGACTCGAAGCGGAGTTTGTTCGCGACTCAGCTTTGGCGATTAGCGGTTTGTTGACGGAACAAATCGGCGGATCAAGCGTTCGACCGTATCAGCCGCGAGGGTATTGGGCTTATCTCAATTTCCCACAACGTGAATGGCAAGACGGTATTGGTGATCAACTTTACCGCCGCGGAATCTACACGCACTGGCAACGACAGTATTTGCATCCGTCGTTACTCGCCTTCGACGCTCCTAGTCGCGAAGAATGCACAGCGGACCGGCCTCGCTCAAATACTCCCCTCCAAGCATTGGCGATGCTCAATGATCCCACTTATGTCAAAGCGGCCCGTGTCTTCGCATATCACGCAATGCTTCAAGAAGGCATGAGCGACGATCAGCGACTGAACTGGATTGTCCATCGAGCCTTACAGCGTTCGCCATTGGATGCGGAACAGAAAATCTTGATAAGTCTCCTCGATCAGCATCGTCAGCAATATTCGCAGGACTCGGCCGCCGTTGATCAGTTGATGTCGGTCGGAACTTATCCAATCAAGCCCGAGATAAATCGTATCGAATTGGCATCGTGGACAAGTGTCGCTCGCGCGATCCTCAATTTGCACGAAACGATAACCCGTAACTAACAACTCTTAACCAAGAGATAATCATGCTGCTCCCTTCCGAAATTGCTCGGCGATCTTTTCTGTACCGTGGCGGTATTAGCCTAGGTGCCATGGCATGCAGCTCACTGGCTGCTAAGCCGTTATTTGCGAACGACGCGGATTTGCAAACGCAGGGTGCACTAAAGATTTTGCATCATCCGCCCCGCGCGAAACGGATTATCTGGCTGTATATGGCGGGTGGCATGAGCCATCTTGACACGTTTGACTACAAGCCCAAACTCGTCGAGATGCACGGTCAACCGATGCCGGAATCCTTGACCAAGGGCCAGCAAATCGCGCAACTCCAAGGACAGAAACTTGTCTGCTTTGCACCTCAACATCCATTTCAAAAATGGGGGAACTCCGGCCAAGAGATCAGTTCCATCTGGCCCGAACTGGGCAGCAAATGCGCGGACGATATGTGCATCGTGCGATCGCTTTTTACGGAAGCAATCAATCACGATCCCGCCCACACTTTCATGAACCCGGGGTCGATGAATGCAGGACGTCCCGCGATGGGTTCTTGGTTGCTCTACGGACTTGGTGCAGAGTCTCAGAACTTGCCGGGCTTTGTGGTCATGGTTTCCACCGGC
>JANMNK010001243.1:0-10562 GCA_031373875.1 Pirellulaceae bacterium
ATTCAACGTCAGCCGAAGCGAGTCGATGCGTTCCGATGACGATGTCGATATTTCCCTTTGCCAATCGGTGCAGAATTTCTTTTTGTTGCGAGCCCGTGCAAAACCTGCTTAGCCTCGCGATATCAAACGGAAACTCTGCCATCCGTTCGCGAAACGTTTTGTAGTGTTGTTCCGCCAAGACGGTTGTAGGAACGAGCACAGCGACTTGGTAGCCGCTATCGATGGCTTTGAAAGCCGCTCGCATCGCGACTTCCGTTTTTCCAAACCCGACGTCGCCGCAAATCAGCCGATCCATTGGTCTTGCGACGACCATGTCTTTTTTGATGGCTGCAATGGCGCTGACTTGATCGGGAGTTTCTTCATAGGGAAAGGACGCGTCGAATTGATGTTGCCAAACAGTATCGTCCGAAAAAGAAATTCCCGGTTGGCTTCTGCGTTGCGCTTGCATTTCGAGCAAATCTGCTGCCATGTCCGTAACGGCCGCTTCGGCAGCTTTCTTCTGCCGCGTCCAACTTTGCGAACCCAATTTGGCTAACTTGGGGCGCGATTTGGTTCCACCAACATAACGCTGGACGAGATCAATTTTGCTTGTAGGAACAAACAGCTTGCTGCCTTCGGCGAACTCAATTTCCAAGTGTTCTAGCCGTTGACCGTGCTTGGCAATCAACTGCAGCCCGCGATAAACGCCGATGCCGTGAGCTAGGTGGACGACAAGATCACCATCGCGAAGGTCGAGAAAACTATCGATTGCTCGCGAAGGGATCTTTCGGGTGCCGCGTCGCAATTGCCCTCGGCGCAACAACTGGCTGACCGTTAATACAAGCATGTGATCAGGAAAAATCTCAAACCCAGAAACAATTCCACCGACGATCAAATGCAATCGATTGGATTGCTTGACGTGGCTGTTCGCCAGCAAGTCCGCCATACGTTCGGATTCGCCGCTGTTGACTGAAACGAGAACGACATGGCGATTGGGTCCCGCCGCCTGATCGATTTCAGTAGTCAATTGATCGAGTTCGCCACCGATTCGCTGAACGTCGCCGATTGGCAATCGTTCCAGTGTTCCCAAGTAACCTGCGTCCGCCAATTGTGTCGTGGTGATATGCCGGCGCTGCATCAATTGCCGCATCAAATTCTTGGGGTCGATAAACCGCTCGGGAAAGGGCACTCGGGCGAGAAATCCTGCAGCCAAGTTTTCTACCGTCAGCGGTTCGTGAATCACGACCTTGGCATTTGGGCCTAAATAGTCAAGCAACGTCCCGCCGTGTTGCGTGGAGCTGTTGACGTTGAGCAATTCAAGCACGGTCATGCGCAAAACGCTGCGTTGGGTAACTGCGTCAAAAGAACGTATCGATTCAATCTCATCATCAAACCATTCGATGCGTATTGGCTCAGGCGAGTCTGGTGGAAACACGTCAAGGATACCGCCTCGCACCGTAAACTCACCGGGCAATTGAACCGAGGTGGTGCTGTGGTAACCATTGGCGACCATCCATCCTCGCAATTCTTCCAGCGAAACACGTTGGCCGACTCGCAAGATGCGGCGGTCGTGGATCATTTGATTTGGGCTTGGGACGGGTTGCATCAAAGCCGGTAAAGTAGCAACGATGACTGGTGGAGGAGAGTTTGCTTCGTCGCCTTTTTTTCGAGCTGATTTTGTTGGCTCGCTTCGGTGATAAATATCCAATCGGCTGATGACCTGGAGGCGCTGAAGAACTTCCTGTTGCGTCAACGATTCAACATCCGCTTCGTCACTGCTGCTTGGGAAAAATTCGCAAGGCCGACCTAAAAGCAAATCGAGATCGCGCGACACGGTTTCAGCATCGGTCGTCTGACCCATGACCAGTAGAAGTGGAGTGGCCTCCAATTCCATCAAAGCAGCAATTAGTGGCGACAGTCCACCAAGCCATGTTCCCTCGTAACAGACCGAAGACTCGGCGCTCCAGTTTGAGAGTGAGCCCGATTGCTGGATGCGGCGGCTTATTTCGTGGACAACGGCGCGCAAGTCGAGCGCAGAACCTCGGAGAAGATCAGGCTCTCCCTTTTTCGACATCCCGGTGCCTAACGCCTATCAATGGCTCGGCCCTCAAAGGGCCATATTCCGAAAAAACTTAGATATGTCGTTCTACCACACTTTCCCAGCTTGTAGAATCCTAGTTAGACCCAAGCTTAAGTTCCACGGTGACGATGCTTTTTGCTGTGATCAGCGGGGCCAAGTATGTCGTATTGGTTCACTGCCGTGGTTATGTTGCGTCGACTGAATGCGATCGGCGTCCGAACATTTAAGTAAACACCGCCAATTAATTCCCACCAACGAAAAACCAAGATGAATTTGGATTTAGTTATTACTGAATTGGATATGGGTGGGGCGGAACGTTGTTTCGTAAATCTGGCTTTGTATTTGACGGATCGGGGGCACCGAGTTCGCGTGATTTCGATTGGTCCGCCGACCGGCGGACCCCGTGGTGTGCTGGTCGATCAATTGAAAGCCGCCGATCTGGAACTTCATTTTTTAGGTGGCCACAGCCTGTCGCAATTGCCGTTTGTTTATTCGCGACTAAAGCAATTTGTGAAATGGCAGAGGCCAGATGTTGCGCAGTCCTTTCTTTTTCACGCTAACGTCGTTTGTGCGGCAGTCTATCCGAGATTGGGTGTACCGTTTGTTGGAGGAGCACGTGTTGCAGAACCACGTCGATGGCGTCATCGATGGTCGCGATGGGCGGCGGCCAAAATGGAAAAAATGGTTTGTGTGTCGAATTCCGTCGCCGAGTGGTCAGCGGTCGTCGAGAAAATCCCGCAAAGTAAGTTAATGGCGATTCCCAATGGCGTAAAACTTCGTCACCATCCAATCGCCATCAATCGCGCGGATCATAACATTCCAGAAAACGTTCCATTGTTGACGTTTGTTGGTAGGCTGGAGGAACAAAAGGGCGTGGACAGGTTGATTGAGGCGGCACCGAGCATTCTCGAACAATTACCGCAACATCATATTGTCCTCGTTGGCGATGGTCCGCTCAGCTCGAAATTGCACGACCAAGTGCATATGCAAAAATTAGAATCTCGCGTGCATTTTGTCGGTTGGCAGTTAAATCCCCGTGACTGGATTCATGCGTCGGATCTTGTTCTGCTGCCCGCTCGATATGAAGGCATGCCGAATGTGTTGCTGGAAGCAATGGCCGAGGGTGTTGCGATTGCTTCGACACTTGTCGAAGGCGTGGAGGAAGTGCTTGGTGCGAATGCTTCGGAACAGACCGTCAGAGCAGGCGATTGGAACGGGTGGCGTGACTTGGTAATCAAACTTGCCAAGGACGACTCTTCACGCCAACGACTAGCCGCCGCCAATCAAGCCTATTGCCGAGAGCATCACGAATTAAACGCGATGCTCAGTAAGTATGAAGCGCTGTACGAAGACATCGTACGGGAAAAGGGAAATCGGCGTTAGTTGGAATTTCTGAGCCAAGGAGGACGAGGTCGTTGAAGCCTGCCTGAACTGCAGCGGCCGGGTTCGCGTTGTTGCAATTTGGTCCTAAGGTTTCTTTGCAGACGATTGCAAATAGGAGAGCAAATCGGCGAGATCTTGGTCGCTTAATACTTCACCGAAATTGCCGGGCATGAGGGACAGGTCGCTGCGTTTTTCTTCTTCGACTTCGGACAACTCGACGGTGGATTCTTTGCCAAGTTGATCGGCGATGACAAGCACGGCGTCGGTTCGTTGGCGGATTAGTCCGGTGAGCACTGTGCCCGAATCGAGGAGGACGCTAGACATTCGGAAAGCTTCGTCGACATTGCGGTTGGGGAGCAAAACATCTTCGGCTAATCGTCGTAGGCCACGGCCGCCGACCCCTTCGAGTTGAGGACCGAGAACGGTTCCTTGGCCGTCTAGTTTGTGGCAAAGGGCGCAACGCTGTTTGAAAACTTCCAGGCCACGATCGACACTGGATGGTAAAGCCACGACAACATTGGCACGGGCTTCGGCAGCGGCGGCTTGCTCGGCGACGCTCGCATCGGTTGGCTTGAGGGACTTAAGCTTCGTAGCAATATCCGAATTGGGCAGCGAGTTCCACCAAGCTTCGTCGAGAGTCGCCAACGCGTCGCGTCCAAGCCAGCTTTGTTCCATTGCTTGAGTAAGTAGATCAAGGCGAGAGAGGCGTTTGGAAAGCGTGCGAATGAGGGTTCTCTGCTGAGTGCCATCGCATCGTCTCGCAATGGACTTGAGCAACTCGGCTTCGTCGCTCTTTCCATCTGTGACGGACTCGCTAATCGCAGTTGCGAAAGCTGCCTCGAGACTGAGTTGCTGTGCCCAGCCTCGATCGCGAGCAAAGGTCAGCAAGTCGCTGGTGAACGGATTGCGGTTGGATTCAAGAGAGCTTGCCAAAGCAAATCGCCAAGAAGCATCCAGGTATTTCGCATCTATTAATGGTTGTGCAAAGGCTCGCGATTCTGTTGCAGAAAGCAACCGATTGAGTTTCATGATATTGGCAATCGATTCTGATTGCGGAGACGGGCTCAGACCAGGCAGCGAGAAATCGCCGACTGCGATCCAGGCGTAAGCGTTTTGATCGTCGGCGTCGACGCATTCGAGTCGTACGGTTTTTCCTGCGACTGCCGACAAATCCCACTGGACTCGCATTGCGATGTCGTTTCGCGGTGGCGACACTCGGTACAGTGTTTCGTTGTTTGCCAAGTTGACGATCTGAACGTAATTGCGGCCGTTGTCCGGTCCATCAGGTTGACCATTGTGACCTGCGAGAACAAAAGAAAAGGTTGCAGGAGCAGTAAAGGTCGCCGTCATTTTTCCAATATACTTTTCACCCAATTGGATACTGTCATAGAGATTTTGTGGTGCTTCTTTGTCGGCGATGTTTCTTGAACGGATCGGCCACGGTTCGGCTGAATCGCTACCGGGGCGTGACTCTAGCCAGGAGTGGAGAGGAAAAGCGGATGCGTTGTTCGAGTCCTTTACAAGTTCTTCCAACAAAGCTTTATTGAGCTGACTAGCTGAATTCGCAATTGCTGGCGAAACTTTTCCAAGCCGAGCCAATTGACCAACGGCAATTTCCAAAATCATACGGACATGTTCAGCGGGATTTTCGCTATGAGTCTTTGCCAGAATTTTCAAAGCGTCTTGTGTTCGTTCTAGCGGCAACGACACGGCGATGTTCGATAATAGTTCGGGACTGACCGTACCTTGGGATTGCTGGCGAGCGAGGTAAGCGAGTATGGGCTCGACGGGCAAATCGCTTTTTAGTGTGAGCAGGATAGGGATCAAGCGATGGGCGAGAGGTGAATCGACCGGAACGAATGCTTTTTTGTTGCCGATCGCCCAGCCAGACAAAACCTCTTCGCGGATTTTCTTGTTACGCAAAAGGTCCCTACATGCGATCTTGGCGGATTGTGCCAAAACCGGATCGGTCGCTTCCTCGCTTTCAATGATTTTCAACAGAGTACCGACATCGATAGAACTGCCGTGACGTGAAATTGCTTCGACGGCTGATCGTCGCGCAATGCTAAAGTCTTTTTGGGCTGAGTCCACGGACATCACGTGACGAATCAAGAGCGCTGGCAACGTCTGGACAATGCCGGCGTGCAGCGGATCCGTCGCGGAAGCAGCTTTCTTGGTCTTGGGTGACTCGAAAGCGTTGGGGATTTGTACTCCCTTTTTTACCGGAAACGAAGCGACCGAAGCCGCCATCATCGCTTGATTGCACAGCCACGCGTCTTCGGAACGAGCAAGATTTGTCCATGCTGGAGGCAACGTGCCGTCGATGCGAACCAGAGCCCACATAGCATTTGCGAGTTGTGCGGGATTCGCTTTTTCTGTTTGCGCAATTTCATGTAACTCCTCGATCGCTTCCTTGGCATAGCGATCCTCGATAGCGTTTAGCGCCAATCGTTGGATTAGGGGATTGGGATGCCCTAGCGCTGCAATACACTCGCTTAAGGAATTTAGTGACAGAGCGGATTTGGCGGTTTCTGCATTTTCCGATCCAACATAGCGGATTCGCCAAATGCGACCACGAAAACGATCTCGGCCTGGATGTTTGAGAGGTACTTCGTAATGGCCGATGATCTTGTTGTAAAAGTCCGCAACATAGAGCGCTCCGTCGGGGCCAAATTGAAGATCGACTGGCCGGAACCAGGGATCATCGCTGGTGAGAAAATCGGGCTTTTCGACGGCCCGCACCGAAGCACCGTGGCGTTCGATTCGATTGCGATTGATGCGACTTGTCATGACGTTGCCGCTGAAGAAATTTTCTTCGAAAGCTTTAGGGAACGGACTATTCCAACTGATCGCCAGGCCGCAGATGGCTGTGCTGCCGTGCAGATGTTCCATGACGGGGGGGACAAACCCCAAGCCATCGTGAGGCTTTCCGAAACTTTCATAGCAACCGCCGCGAATGAGCTGAGTGATCGGTTTACTGTGGCAATCCGCAGTAAAGAGGTTGCCCCATTTGTCTTCGGCCATTCCAAATGGATTGACTTGCCCAAGGGTAAAATGTTCGACGCGTGATCCATCCAGTCGGAACCGAAACGTGTTGCCCGACGACATCGAGACTTGATGACCGTCCGTGCCAGCCACCGTTGAATTGTTGTTGAAGCCATGGCACGCATAGATCCATCCATCCAGACCTCGATGCAGCGAATTGACCATACCGTGGGTGTCGCGGGTCGTATCGAAAGGGCCAAGAATCTTATCGCGGCGATCGCATTTCCCGTCGCCGTCTGTATCGCGCAGCCACAATAGATTAGGAATGGAAAAGCAAATCACTCCGTCGCCGTACGGAAGGATACCTATCGGAATATTCAGCCCATCCGCAAAGGTGCGAACGGATTCGAAGGAGCCGTTTCCATCGCGATCTTCGAGCACTTTGACTTCATCGTGGCCTTCGCCTTCCTTGGCTGGAAACGGATACTCTGTCGATTGCGTTAACCAGATACGTCCTTGAGCATCAAAAGCCATATTCAGAGGCTTAGCGATTTGAGGCTCAGCGGCAATCAAGTCGATTTCAAATCCTTGGGGCAAGTGGAACCCATTGCGTTCTTCTTCAGGTGTGCGAGCGTCCGTAGGGCGGACACCTTCGCCAAACCATTCAGCAGGCGTCGAAGGTTCGATCGGTGCCTCCGGGTTATCGCCAGCGTTGTCCTGGGCGTTGAGATTCACACTAAGAAAAGACATCAGACCGAGAAAGCAAAGTAACGTTTTTCTCAATAACAGATGCATCGTGAATCTCAAGTTAGGAAGGAGGGTGTCTTTGGAAGTGAATCGGAAGGCCGTAAAAACGGTGAAGTGTTTGTCTGACGGGGTAGCAGTGCCGACTATGGCTCGGAGTTATCTTGTTCGAGCACTGTCAAAGCCAAGGCTTGTTCCATTTCGCCACTGTTGAAGCCGAAGGGGCCTCGGCCGCCTTTGTAAACGACTTTGCCATGTCGGTCGATGACATACAATCGCGCGGGCATTCCGCTGTAAGTATTCCCGACGGTATCGTCGATTTGATCGACAAGCAAAGGCATGGTGTAATTTAGTTTCTGTTGGCATTGTTGGGCAATGGAAACGCGTTCTTCGAAAGTTTTTGGCTGCGTGACCGTAATACCTTGTTTAAGGTTGCTTTGCATTTTCCATCCATCTTCCGGATGGGCTTCGCGGACGTAGATTGCTAAGAAGTTGGCAACGTCTTTGAATCTTTGATGGATGTCTTCGATTTCAGGGTAAGCACGCCGATAGGGACCGCAAGTAAAATTTCCAAAGACGAGTACCACAGGCTTGTCGGCGTGTTGTTCGTGCAAAGAAATTGTTTGCGATCCGTCTTGGGTAGTCAGTGTAAAATCGGGTGCGTCGTCACTAAGCGTCGGTCCTTGATGAATCGACCCCAACTCGCCATTGAAAAGGCCTCGCAGGAGTTTTTCCGGCGAAGGCTCGTCTCCAGAAACTGAGCCCGGAGGTCCGGCGACGATAAAATTGCGAAATTCCTCCATGCTAAAATTTTCGTTTTTGCCGCGAAGCCCGCTATCAAAAATCTCCATTTTTTTTTGGACACTCGATTATCGCCATCGGTATCGATCGTACGATAAACTCGGTTCAGCACTGAGGTTTGACGAACCCAAGGACTCTGATCGCTCCAGTCAAAATCGGCTTGGTTGAGCACGCCATCGAGGTTCCGATCCAGTCGCTTGAAAAGCCTTTCGCTGCCGAGAAAATT
Organism: Pirellulaceae bacterium; assembly: GCA_031373875.1. Lineage (GTDB taxonomy): Bacteria > Planctomycetota > Planctomycetia > Pirellulales > Pirellulaceae > JANMGV01. Next base: position 8,199 of record JANMNK010001243.1, read on the forward strand.
GGGTTTGTCGATTGCGGCTGCGGCCGGGACGTGATGAAACTGACTTAGCCAAGTCCAATCGTGTTTGCGTTGTGCGGGACCGAACCATCCGTCGTTCCCCCCCATCGCTGCTCCTTTCCCAAGAATCACTCGAAGCATTCGTAAAACTTCGGGCTCATCGTGGTTTGGAAATTTTTCCGTGATCTTTTCGATCAGTTCCTGCCTTCGTTCGTTTGATCCTATTACGAGCGCCGTCTGTCGTCGCCAAAAAGTAATTTCTTCTGCGGTGAGACCTGACGTCCCTACTTGCTGAGAAAAACCGGTAGCACAGCAAATCAACAAAAGGCAACCAGAGAAAAGTGCGGACTTCATGCAACGACTTTCTGTGAAAAGATTGAAAAATAGCATTGGCGGTGCGAACCCACTGTAATCGACAAACCGAGCCTTTGGACTCGCGGGAGCGCGCACGCGTCGGTCCATGAACGTTAAAACCGGTCGCCAATTGATTTCGTTGGACGTCAACAACAACGATTCCTCTTGGAAGCACTCTGGTAAGTCATGCTTTGCCACCAAGCACGACTTATCCCAACCTGAGCAACGCAGTTTGCGGCCACGGTATCTCACCAATCCAACTTTACCAAGTATAACGTAAACTCCCACGCAGGCAGTAATCGACAGATTTTGATCAACTTGAAGAAGTTTCGACGAAAAGGACCTCGACCACCTTAAGCATTATTAACGATTACTTGTTCGCAAGCACTATTTGCGATGTGTTAATTTCCGTTCTACAATGCCGAAGCAATATCCGAAGAACTTGGAATCGAATTGGTCGACGGGCCAACGCGCTAATCGTGACTTGTATGATGATGCCCTTCTGTACAGTGGCATCCAATATTTTTGGGTAAGACGACGGATGTTTCCTTACTGGGCTCTAGAGCGTGCTTAATGATGACGGACGTGGAATTGGAAGTTCTGGTGGACAAGGCAGCCAAAGGCGACCAAGCCGCTTGGCAGACGATCGATGTTTTGTATCGAGCCAAACTCAAGCGGATGGTCAAATTCCGGATGGATCCTCGACTGAACGCACGCGTAGATCCGTCGGATGTGGTTCAAGAAGCCATGACGGAGGCTTCGTCGGCTCTCCCTAAATATCTGGAAGAACGGAAATTCCCATTTTTCGTTTGGTTAAGATTTGTTACTGGAAGCTGCTTGACGAAACTGCATCGATATCATTTGGATACCCAACGACGGGACGTCAAACGCGAAGTGCAGTTGAGTCCCAGCTCGTTGCCGGAAGCTTCGAGCGTCATGATCGCGATGGACTTGCTCGCCGACGCACAAGATATTAAGAAAGACGTCGAACTTAACGATCGTCGGCAACGGATTATCACTGCTCTCGACCAATTGGAGCCTATCGAACGCGAAGTGCTCGTGCTTCGCCATTTTGAGCACTTATCCAACATCGAAGCTGCGGCGACGCTGGGAATTACCCAAGGGGCCGCAAGCAAACGGTATTTCAAAGCTCTGGAAAAACTGCGCGAAGTATGGTTGGATGATTTCGACAGCGAAAGGTACAGCGATTCAAATAAGTCATGATTGATGCAGGCGAAGAACCCCTTGATCCACTCGATTCCATTTTGGAAGAGTTCGTCGCTCAATGTAGGCTTGGACTGTCTCCCCGTATCTCGGATTTCCAAGAACGCTATCCAGCATTCGCTGATCGCATAGCGGCTCTGTTTCCCATGCTGGCAAAAATTGAAAGCGTCCATCGTACGGATCATGTCGAAGCGAACGATTTGCCGTACGCAAACGCTTTCTCGTCAACCATTCCCATCGGTTCTGTAATCGGCGATTACGTGATTCAACGGGAGATCGGTCGCGGCGGTATGGGCGTCGTGTACTTGGCGACACAACTATCTCTGGGCCGGAAAGTTGCCTTGAAGATCATGTTGCCTTCGCACGGACAAGCCCATGATTCCTTTTCACGATTCCAAGCCGAAGCACGCATTGCGTCGCGACTGCATCATCCTCACATCGTGCCGGTCCATAGCGTCGGAATAGAAAACGGAATGCATTACTTTGCAATGCAGTTCATCGACGGGCAATCGTTAAATGTCGTAATAGAAATTTGGCGGCGAGAGCGCGGTCGCCGTGAAGGTCTCCCAGATATTTCGATTGACGCCGGTGCTATGACGGTCACCAACTGGGACGGCCACGCACTGGCTGCGTCGACTGCCGTCGTCGACAACCAACCTATTCCCAGTCTGGTTACTCGCAAAGACTGGAGGCAAGTGGTTCAGTGGATGGTACAAGTTTCGGACGCAGTTCAGTATGCGCATTCCAGTGGTGTGCTGCATCGCGATATTAAGCCATCGAATCTCATCC
>JANMNK010001251.1:0-2889 GCA_031373875.1 Pirellulaceae bacterium
CCACAGCAATCAATCTTGTCGCCGCGAACTCGGGCATCGCTCGAACGCAATGCGTCGTCGGTGATCAGCAGTGAAGCTATCCCGGCACAAGTCATGCTGCCCGACGTCCCGTCACCACTGTGATAATCCCAACCGCCGTCCCGTCGTTGCAGCGACAGCCAGTAGTTTTGTGCTCGCTCAAGGGTCTCTACCGGAACTTCGATTCCAATCCGCTGAGCTTCCCAAAGCGCCAAGACTGCGAACTGGCTGTTGGAAGGGTCTGTATGGAAACCGATGGCTTGGCTATACCCCCAACCGCCGTTGCCTTGTTGCAGCTCGACCAGCATCTGAATATTCTGTCGGATTCGAGCGAGATCCACTTTAGGCTCCGCAGCGCAGAAGACCATGACTTGGAGAGAAATCTCATAGACCATCGTGGGCGGCGTTGAGCGAATAAATTTGAGAGCTTTACTAATAGTAGGATCATCGGGCGGCAGACCGCAGTTCAACAATGCTAAGGTTGCCAACGCGGTTTGGCCTGAATTATAAGTTCCTTGTCCATCCCACTTGCCGTCACGGTTCTGTGTGTTTCGAAGGAATTCGACGCCCCGATTAATGGATTTTTGGACGCTTGCAGCGGTGATTTCTTCCGCGAAAACAGCACCTGCAAATTTCCCCGATAACGTCGACGCAAACGTCAAAGTCATCACAAGGCCAACGCGAATCGCCGCTTCCTTGATAATCATCAAACAACTCCTGCCGTGTATCGAGCAAAGCAATTCTTAAGTACAGTAATCTATAAGTTCCGTATCTTCGAAACACCCCGGTTCGAAAGTACGGTACTCTTGTCTACAGTATAACGCTTGCTTGAGTTATACATGTTGCAATGGAACAAACATCCGCTTCTTTTCGATGGAACCGAAACGTGACGAACGTCCCAATAGGAAAGCCGACGAAGAATATCGGCGATTTACTTCGCGAATTTCGCGAGCACCGCGATTTGATGAAACAAGAGCTTGCCAAAGCAATTATTGGACAAGACGAAGTGATCGAACAACTGTTCGCGGCGATTTTCACCCGCGGCCACTGCTTGCTCGAAGGCGTCCCAGGTCTAGCGAAAACCTTGATGGTCAGCTCGTTGGCCAAGATTATGGACGTTCAATTCAAACGGATTCAGTTCACACCCGACCTAATGCCCTCAGACATCACGGGCACGAATGTGCTTGACGAAGATGATAATGGCAAACGGCAGTTTCGTTTTGTCGAAGGCCCCATCTTTACCAATATTCTGCTGGCCGACGAAATTAACCGTACTCCGCCGAAAACCCAAGCCGCACTTTTGCAAGCGATGCAAGAACGCGAAGTCTCTGTTGGTCGCGAGACTATGGCACTACCCGACCCCTTCTTTACCATTGCAACGCAAAACCCAATCGAGCAAGAAGGCACTTATCCTCTGCCCGAAGCCCAACTGGACCGTTTCATGTTTAACATCAAAGTCTGTTATCCAAGCGCCGAAGAAGAAGAAAAAATCTTGCTTCAGACTACGCGCAACGAGAAGCCTGAAATCTTGAAAGTGTTGACCGTTCGGGCCATCCTCAACATCCAGAAACTTGTCCATAGCGTGGCCGTCACTCCGTTTATCGTGCGCTATGCGGCCAATCTCGTGCGTGCAACGAGACCCGCTGATCCGAGCGCGCCAGCTTATGTGAAAGACCTTGTCGATTGGGGTGCTGGACCGCGAGCAGGTCAATTCCTTATTCAAGGCGGCAAAGCGATCGCTGCGATGGATGGTCGATTTAGCATTGCGATCGACGATATCCGACGAATCGCGATTCCTGTATTACGTCATCGACTGAGCACGAATTTCCAAGCTCAAGCGGAAGGTATGACGACGGATAAAATCATCACCAAATTACTGAAAGACATCCCTGAACCGGACGTTCCTAAATTTGGCAATTCGCCGATACCTCCCTTTGCGGGCTAAGTTCCTGGGCAAGAGCAAATTATGGTAGCCGTCGAGCAATACCTCAGACCGGAACTGGCGTCGCAGATAAAACGCCTCGATTTGCGTGCGCAGATGATCGTCCGCGGATTCTTACAAGGCCTTCACGCAAGTCCTTTTCATGGCTTCTCGGTGGAGTTCAGTGAGCATCGTCGCTACTCGCAAGGCGATGACCCAAAGGATATTGACTGGCTGGCGTACGCAAAGACGGACCGATATTACGTAAAGAAGTTTGAGTCCGAAACCAACTTGACCGGATACTTGGTGATGGACTTGAGTCAGTCCATGGGATACACCTACCGCCAACAATTGACCAAGTTTGACTATTCGATTTGTTTGGCTGCCGCGCTTGCTTATTTGATGATCATGCAGCAGGACCCTGTTGGACTGGTGACCTTTGATACCAAGATCCACGCCAGCGTCCCACCGCGAAGTCGCCGCGGCCAGTTGCCGGCTATTCTCAGTCATTTGACTAAACTTCAAACAAGCGGTTCGACCGATTTAACTGGCCCGCTTCGGCAATTGGCCGCGATGATGCGGCACCGTAGTTTGATCATGTTGATGAGCGACCTATTGTCCGATGTTCAGCCAACGCTGGACGCGCTGCGAATGCTCCGACACGCGGGACACGATGTTATTGTTTTTCATATTTTGGACGAAGCGGAAGTGACATTTCCTTTTCATGGAGTCGTCCAACTTCAAGACCCCGAGACGGGCCGTGGCATGCCAGTGAACGCCGACGAAATTGGCGAAGAATATCGAGAGAACATCCAAGCGTTCCGCGATCAGCTTAAAAAGGGATGTACCGAAAGCCGCATTGACTACGTTCCCCTCGATACCAGCGTCCCTTACGACAAAGCGCTGACGGAATACCTCCTGTCCCGTCGGGGACGATTCTAAGGGAACCA
>JANMNK010000009.1:0-2363 GCA_031373875.1 Pirellulaceae bacterium
GACAAAGAGAGAATGCGGCTGTGGGGGGATCGTGTTAAGACCATTAACTGGGAGTTATTCGACTATGGTTCGGAAGCTTTCGCTACGTATGCACTCGAAGAAATCGTCCGTGCCGCACAAGGCAGTGATTTATTAAAAGACGTTGCTCACTCGCGTGAATCCATCGCGTTTGCCGAAGCTTCCCTATCGGCTCAGCTCGACATTCAAATTGCCGGACCCAGGAAAGGATTGACAGCAGATGCAAACTCCCCTTTGGTCGCTCTGCGTAATGATATGAAGGAGACTTTCAAAAGGAATGTTTTTCTTTGGCCTCGACAAACTGGTCCGAAAGGCGATTTGGTTGACGATGAAATGGGCCGTACCCTTCAAGTTCCTGGCTGGAGCAACATCTTCACGCAGCCCATTATCAACCGCATTGAAATGCTCTCGACCGGAGTTCGAACCGATATTGGAGTTAAAGTTTTCGGACCAGATTTAGAAACGATCGACCGTGTTTGCAAGGAGATTGAGGCGGCCTTGAAACCAATCAACGGATCACGTGACGTTGTTGCGGCGCCCATAATGGGAAAAGGTTATCTTCAAATTGATATCGACCGCAAGGCTGCAGCACGATTCGGCATAAGCGTCGAAGACATTCAAGAGGAAATCGAAGTGGCTCTTGCCGGTCGAACAGTCACGTATACAGTAGAAAAACGCGAGCGATTTCCGGTTCGCATCCGGTACGCGCGAGTTAACCGGGAAGATGAAGACAGTATTCGCAAACTGCTTATCAGTTCGAAGGGCATGTCCTCTTCGAGCGATTCGAATGTTGGCGGAATGGCGATTCGAACTGGAAGCGGCAAGTCGATGGGGACACGGCAGTCCGTAGATTCTACGGAGTCGTTGGCGGCGCCGAGCGTGCCCGACGATTCGCATTTAGCATCGCCTCCACATTCTTTTCGTGATAAGACCTACATTCCATTGAGCGCCGTTTCCGAAATCCAAATCGTCGAAGGACCGGCGATGATCAAGAGTGAGAACGGACGACTATTGAACTACGTTACTCTAAACGTTCGCGGTAGAGACACGGTTGGATTTGTCGGCGAAGCGCAGCGCGTCGTCAAGGAAAAGATTTCATTGCCCGAGGGAGTGCATATTGAATGGAGTGGTGAATTTGAACATCAAGTACGCGCTGCACGCACTCTGAGAATCGTTTTCCCGGTCGTCATTCTCTTGATCTTCGTCATACTGTATTTGACTTATCACGATTTGGCGGATGCCGGACTCATGATGCTAGCGGTTCCCGAGGCCCTTGCTGGCGGCGCCTTCTTTATGTATTGGTTTCCGAAAATCGTGAATGGCTGGGACACGCCTCCAATGGACTTTAGCGTCGCGGTTTGGGTTGGGTTCATTGCATGCTTTGGTATGGCAACCGAGACGGGAATCATCATGCTGGTATATCTTCGCGAAGCCATCGAGAAGCGAGGTGGTCTGGAAGGTATTCAGTCGCTCGCAGAGCTTCGCGAGGCCGTTATCGATGGTGCAGTTCATCGACTTCGGCCAAAGCTATTAACGGAAGGAGTCGCAATAATTGCCATTTTTCCGATGGTGTTTGCAAGTGGTGTCGGTGGCGAAATTCTCGCTCCCATGGCCTTACCAGTATTGGGTGGACTGTTAATCTCTGATGAAGTTGTCGACCTTTTCCTTCCCGTTCGATTCTATTGGGTTCGGCGCGCTCGCTGGCTTAAACTCCAAGATGCGAAACTTCAAGAGCCGAGCGTTTCCTAATTAAGGGCAATCAAACTCGCTTGGCAATCATAAAATATCCCAATGCCGATCCACATTGATCGTTGAGTCGCTATTCGATGTTGCTAAACATGGAATTCAAATCAAATTGATCACGCTTGTGTGCGGCCGATATCCGCTGATCACGATTTTTTGCTTCGCACCGAACGACTAGAGTTGAAATGATTCAGTCCAACTTTGTCGGCAGTTTTTAATTATTTGTCTTTAGTTCATGCGGCATCTTGATGCGCCCCTAACACTGTTAGGCATGATATCAATCGATTTATTGTTGCCCTCTCTGTCAGCAACGACCCGCCTTGATAGCACCTGCACTTTGTCAATCGGCCATCGATGGATGCGTGCAATCGTCTGGCATTCAGTGCACAGATGCTACTTGAGTCGAATGGGCTCGTCGAATGATTTACTGGATTGTTAAGGTACGACTGTATTCCATTAATGCGACGCTTGCGGAAATCAATAAACGATTAGTCGGTACCGATCAAACAAACTAATGTTGAACGGCACTGTCTGTTTGCGCTTGGTTGATATGGCACTAAGATGCGCGGCAAACAATGTTTTGCGTTACGCTTGCAACGCAG
>JANMNK010000051.1:0-2483 GCA_031373875.1 Pirellulaceae bacterium
CCGTGTAAACCTGTGCTAACTCTCGACGGCTGTTGGGTAAACGGGAAATGATTTCAGGATAAACACGAAGTGAACCTAATATCGATTTTTCATGAGTTGGAGTTTTGCTCGAACGTACGCGACATGCTTACTTGGCACGAGAATTCTTGATTACAAAGTCCACCAATTCCTGCGACTCAAAAAAGCCAGACCACATGTTATGGCCTTGTCCTGGTGGCACGATCAATTGCATTTTGCCACCAAGAGCTTCGTAGCGCTTCTTCAACTCGCCCGAGTTTGCTTCGAGCGGTACCACCGTATCGACATCGCCGTGAATTGCGAAAAGCGGAACGCGGGCCTTGGCTAATTTTTCGAGCCGATCGATTGGATTATATTTGGCCAAGTCCTTTTCAAGCTCTTGGGCCTTCAAACCATACGCCGTGCAAGCTCGATCGAGCCCTGGGTAGATCGCCAAGTTACACACAGGGTAGATACCGGCAAAGCCAGCGACTTTATCCGCATTGTCCGCCGCCCAACTCAAGGTCATCAGTCCACCGCGACTTCGGCCAAGCATGACGGGCTTGTTCGACAATCCACGATGCTTGGTAAGTTCATCGTAGAGAGCCGTATACAGACGGCAGCCCTCAGGACTACCATACGATTCGCCCACATCGATCCCCGCGACCGCAATGCCTGCCTTGACGAATCGCTCGAACATCCATTTCTCTTCGGGCCCAGGCAAATTCGGCAACGTGGGCGCATACCAAACCCACGGCAATGGTTTGCTCGTCGATTTCGTTTCCGGCGTTATCACAAAAGCCACGCATCTATCAACTTGAAAAACCTTCCCCGGCATTGGCAAAGTCTTTTGAGGCGCTTCAGTTTTCTTTTCCTGAGAAAAGAGAAAATCGATGGACCCGATCGTCACCAGCATCAAAAAGCAAAATCGAAAACCACGCACGCGGACCTCACACGAAAAAGCAAAAAAGTTTGCAACTCGAGCATTATGCCCTATAATCACGCCCGCCGCTGCCTACTCGCTGGCCATAACACAGCTCGTTCTTTTTTCAATCAGCAAAAATAGAAGCTCGACGCGCAGGCGAGTTCATGCAGAAAACGAATGAATTTCATTCGCTTGCGAGTCGAGCTTGTACTACCTACTCACTATCTGAATATGGAATCAAGTCTTCGCTAGTGAGTTACGTCTTCTAAGATCGAAGACACTCTAAATAAAAAGTGGACACGGCCCAATGGGGCCATGTTACGCGGGGGGATGCGTAGCATGGGCCCATTGGCCCGTGCATTCCATAAAACACTCTATTTGCACCCAAATGACCCAACTGTTCCAAACTGACAGCATCAATCACTTTTCAAAAATAGCTTTGTGAAATTACTCTCCAAAAAACGTGACCGTCAATCCGATAGCTAGATTTAACGTGCCCGGAGGTCTGAAACATTCGACTAATCCCCGCATAACAGTGAGCTTAGAAAATGTCTAGCTTGAGCGAATTCTTTGGATGATTGGCAAAGGGCCAGTTGGCTGGTTGGTAAGGGAAATTGAGTTCGGGGGTTTGGTAAAGTTCATTGTTGTTGGCTAGGCTGTGCATGACTCGGTCGAGAACGCCGGTGGACATTAAGGTTCGCTCGACAGGATAAGCAGCTTGCCCGGTGTCGATTGTTTCTTCGATCGCGTGCAGGAGATACGCGAAATGGGAGAAAGGTTTGCCGTCCTGCAATCGGACCCAACATACGATCGGATCGGCTTGATTTTTCACTTTGCCCGCAAAGGCAAATTGATCGGTCAATGTCCCGACCATCACAACCGCGGAACGAAAACCGCCGCGATGCTCGAGGAGAAAAACTGCCGTGTCAGGCATTGAAGTCCAGTCGTCAGGAATCTTGGGCGGGCCGGGCAAGGTCGCGATGGCTTGCTGGAAAAGTTTTTCGGACCAACGGCCTTCCTTGGCAGCTTGATGAATCGCCGGACCTTGTAAAGCTTGTACTGATACGACACCCGATTCGCCACCAAGTCGTCGCTCGATCAAGGAATGATGGAGATCGAGTGCGTGGAAGCCGTAAATTTCAAGCCCAGCCCAACCGACGGTTTGCGCAAACTCGAACTCTGTATTCATCGGAATATCGATGGATGGAAATCGCCAAGCACACGGTACCGACGAACCTGCAATGAACGGGATGTTGCGTTTCTTGGCAGCATCGTACATCCATTTGGCGTCTTCCCAACGGTAAGCCAAATGTTTGTCGTTAAAAACCGGCACGGAGCGTCCGCATCGATCGAACGTGGCGACAATTTCTTCAAAGAATCGGCGGCGGGGATACATATGTTGTTTCGTGTCGGGCGTAAGCGGATAATCGCCGTGTTCGCCAATACTCAGCACGCCAGCTACTTGCACTTGGTCCGTGCCCAACGTGATGGCTTCGTCGATGGTCTTAGCGATTCGAAATCCATATTTCTTTGCCAAGGGACCGCTCATGTCATCCGCGCC
>JANMNK010000075.1:0-8638 GCA_031373875.1 Pirellulaceae bacterium
TGGCGATGGCGATTGATCGGCGGTTGATCGCTGCGGCCATGTTTCTGCTAGTAGCCGGCTTCTGCTCCCTCGTGGGGCTGATTCATTCACCGTTGTCCGATAATGCCATGTTCGTGCCTTTTGCAATTCCAGGATTAAGCAACACGCTGATCCTGCCCACCATTCATCTCCCGATCGTTCTGCAGTTCGCGTTTGCGTACTTTCTCACTGCGGCGATATTTGTTGTTTGGCATTTTTTTATCAAGTCGCAAGGCTTGGGCGGTTCACTTTCCGAGGTGGATAATATCGAATCGCCTTAGTTGCCGATCGTGTCCAATTTGCCATGGATCGCATTGCTTCGCGGGCATTCTGCCACTCGTTGGCTTCAAACTTTGATGTGAGTCTATCCGGCTCTTGCATGTTTCTTGTGGTGAAGTTGGTCGCTTGCCGACTTTGAAAAATCGTGTTTTTCGCCGAGGAAGCCAGCGTTAAAAACATTTACGCAAGTGATTGACTGTGCTAGACTGGTGGCGGACGACAGAATTTGGAATGGCCGGGACAAGGTTTGCTTGAATAGATTAGGAGAAGCATTGTGTCCATGGTGTTAATAGTGCATAGATTTTTCAAACGCAGTTTTTCCATTGCCTTTCTTTCGGCAACTGCGATTGTCTGGCAAGGAAGCAATGTGCGATGCCAGGAATCAACGCAGATATCTGCAGCGGAACAGGCAGTTCAGGCTGCGATCGAATCTCGCGATCTGTCGGCAGTATATGAGTCCCTTCGAGCGCTGGCGCCAGAGAAGCGGCTGGCTTACCTCGGGCAGTTGTCCGAACTGCGAGCGGCATCATCTTCAAGCTCCCCGGGTTCGAGTGCGTCGAGCCTCGGGCTGGGTGGATCGAGTTCGACAGGAGCTGGGACTGGCGGCGGAGATCGAGCCGGCTCGGGCCAACGGCCAGCGGGCGGACAAGGCGGCGTTACGGCAGCCGACTTTACGCAATTGATCCAGTTGATTCAGAATACAATCGAAGGACGTTGGGACGAAGGAACCGACACCATCGAACCGTTCCCCAGCGGTGTTTGGATCGATGCGGCTGGTGCAATCAAGATGACGCGTGGTGACAAAACGCCAGCAATCAAGAATCTTACACAACCTGTTCGCAAAGCGATCTTGTTACCTAGCTTAGGAGCGTTCCAAGAAAGTTCGGACCTGCGATGGATATCCTTGACCGAGCTTGACAGACAGTTGCGGCAAAGAATTGAAGACAACAAGTCCTCTTCGCTGTCGATGGAATTGCTCGGCGGTTTGACTCGCATCGATTTCGTTGCCTGGAGTGAACAATCTCAAGAGTGGCTGATTGGTGGACCTGCCGGTGATTTAATTCTTGACACGAACGGCGAGTTGGTAAGCGGCAAAACAAAACTGCCCCCCGTGTTGCTTGAGGATTTGTTGTCCATAGCTCCGCACATATTGAATCAGCGTGGACCGATGGGATGCTCGATCGATCCGGTTCCAGAGAGATTGAAAGCTGCGAGCGATTTTGTTGCTTCGAATAATTCTCGTAAGGAGCTTGCCAAAAACCCGGCAAAATGGACTCAACAGTTGCTTGAAAAAATTGGTCCGCAGCAAGTCAGCATTTTCGGCATACCTAATGACTCTCCTGCTGGGGCCGCGTTGATTATGGCCGATCATCATCTTAAGCGGCTCGGCTTAGGAATCGAACCGGGCCCAACTGGATTGACAAACTATCTCAAAGAAGCCGAGCGACTCGATGCTTTTCCCGATCAAGGCCTTGTGCGTTGGTGGTTTGCATTGAAGCCAAGCGAAATCGGTTGCGACGAAGCACATCAAATTTTCGAGCTGCCAAAAGACCCAGTTGATCTTCTCAGCGAACAGCAATGGGCCGATCAACGTGGCGATAGGCGTGCGACAGGAAAAGCGGACGTTGCAGCAGATGGCTTTGCAAAAGATTTTACTTTGAAGTTCGATCGCGTCGCTGAGAAGTATCCAATCTACGGACGATTGAGGCACATTTTTTCTTTGGCTACCGCGCTTCAAGTCATTCGGAATGAATCGAACGATATTGCAGAGCGACAATTGGAAACGCTGAGTGATTCAGCCGTACAGCCACATTTGCGTGTGCGACCTCAATGGATCGACTCCGTTTCTACAACTCGGACATTCCCAGGAAAACGGACGGTGGCAATTGTCAGCGGTGGAGTAAAATTGGATACGCGAAATGTGAAGTCCTACTACTCGTTACAGGCACAAGGCTTGCCGGCGTCCAGCGAATTGCCCACTGCAGAAAAGGCAAAACACGAAAGCTGGTGGCGCTAAGCGAGAGTGCAACAAGAACGGTGATCCTTGTGTATACTTGGATGGAATCGATAACCATTTCTCGCTGAGATAAAATATAAAAATCCTGGTAGCGTTCGGCTGCCAGGATTTTTTTTGACAATTGGGGATCGGAGTAGTTGTAATGAACGATTGCCTTAACGGACAATCCTGCCGGTTCCGGTCTCGGTTGCAACAGGCGAGACAGTTATCGGTTTCGGCGGTGCGTCGGCATCGACCAAAGCGGATATCTCTTCCTGTTGTTGAGCTTGGAGTGCGGTGCTAACGGCGACCGGGTCGGCGATTGGGCTAGCGTCTGTGCCAGCTTTTGATGCCGAAGCGTGATGTCCGCCGTGTGAATTGAAACCACATTTCGGGCAACAAATCGGTACTAGGACAACCACGTCCTCAGCGACACATTTGGTCTCTGTTTTTTCGCCACATTTAATTTCCTTCTTGATGAGGACTGTCTTCATGCGAGGGCAAGCGGCACATTGTGGACAGCCTTTGCCGTGGTGCCCCGACATGGCATGCCCGCAATGAGGAATTTGCTTGGTTTCGTAGACGGTTTTCTTGACTGGTACTTTTTCTGTCACCATCCTGCATTGCTGCTTAATGACTTCTACGCATTGCATCTCCGTGCAGCCACATTGTGGGCAACACTCTTTGCCATGATGATTCCCGAAACTTGGCAGCATTTGCAGGAGGACTGCAGTCGCCAAAAGGCATAAGCGGATTGTTGATCTATTGATCATAACACACCTCAAATTTGGTGGAGTTCTTTAAAGGAAAAATTGATGGATAGGAAACTGGTCGAGTTTCGGAGTTCGCAACGAACCAGTTTGTAGTATTTGAGTTTGAGCTGAAAGCTGTTCAGCCTAATTAGAATTGAGCTAGGGCCGGTTAGAAGTCGCAAGCGATGCGTGTTCCAAAACCGTGAATCCAACCGCTGCCACCTGCAACTGAGGCGACGTCGGTAACGTCGCGGTATGTTGCGATGTAATTGAATTGCCACTTGGTATTCGGATTCCAGAACCAGTTGACGCCGGAAGTGATGTTGTGCAACTCGCCGCCGTTGAGACTCTTGTCGTTGAGGTCAAGGTAGTTGTATCGCGCGCCAACTTGCCAAGCACCCATGCCGCTAGCACGATTACCGCATCGGTCACGAACCATAAAAAAGTTTTCGGTCGGCGTCACTCGCTCGAATATACCTGTCGCTTTGTTGTAGTGATCGTGCTCGCCTGTTAGGAATTTCAGCAATTGGACATAGCCGCCGTGGTAAGCAGCATTCACACCGGGACCCCCGAGAACTGTGCGGGCTTCGTGAAGATTGCTCACGAGATACTCACTCTGAAAGGTCCACGATCCGTTTACAGCAACGAATTCGGAATTAAGCCATTGCATGTCTTCGCCATAAAGCGATATGCCTGCGGGTACGGACCAGTCACCGGCCAAACCTGTTCGAATTGCATCGCGAGTACGGAAAGTCTGAACTCGGTTTGGCAATCCTTGTTGGCCGACAGCGGTCGCTTGTTTAGCGGAAACGCCCAGGTGCAGTAATTGTGCTCCGTCGTTTTCGTACCACATTAATCGAGTCATGCGGGTTACGATCGAGTAGTCGCCATCACCGATTCCGTATCCAAAAACGTTTGCGGCAGGCTTGAACAAGCCAGCTTGGATTACGCCGTTTTGGTCAGCACCATAATTGCGGAAGAATTGAATTCCCGGAGTAAATCCGTTGTAATTTCCACCGTAGAATGTGTCTTGGTTAAACGATCGTTCCATAAACGGCAAGTAACGGCTGCTTACCAAGTGTTCGAAGCCAATGGGCTCTTTCTGTTGGCCGATGCGTACATTGCCGAACAAGGGAACTTCTTTGAAAGTCCACCAGAAGTCCGTCAACGCCGTTACTGAAAACTCGTTAAAATCAGGTGATGTCAACGACGATGGCTGATTTCGTTCGACTTGAGCATTCACAAAGTCAATTTCAGTTGCCCACTCCATCGTTTCGTACATAGTTCCGTCGATGCGGAAACGTGCTCGGCGGAAATCGACGCCATCGCGGTACGGGCGATTAATGTTACTCTGAACTGCCGGGTCGGCGGAAAACCAGCCGGTGTCGAATTGATAACGGCCACCGATGTGAACGCGGAAATCTTTATTCTTGGTCGACAATTCGAGACCATTGTTCCACTTGGCGGTCATGCCGAGATCGGTGCCCACTTGGTAGCCTTCGGCTTCTGCTTTCTCTTTTTCCGCCTTTTCTTTTTCTTCTTTAGCCTTCGCGTCCTCGGCCGCTTTCTTCTTCAAGACGTCGCTAACGATCTTCTCAACGTCTTCTTGGGTAAAAACTTGAGTGGTTGCGGTTTCTTCCGGAGTCGCCAAATAGGTCTCCGAAGGATCGGCAGCACGAATTATTCGAGCGGGATTGTTCGCGTCGGGGATAGTTTGTGGGTAGTAGTCGTCTGAGGTTGGTTGTTGGGCAAACGCACCAATTCCAAAACAGCCAATCGCTAACGCGCACGGGAAAATCTTTGTAACCTTCATTTGCATGCCACCTTAGCCAAACTGCTTCTAAAACGATTAAATTGTTGGTTGACGATCTTTGCTGTATCGATCCCGGTAGATCCTGAGTTTGGTAAGATTGCTATCGCAATCGATACACCGCAAATAATCCGAATAGCTTTTGAATCGGAAATATTGAGAGCAACTAATATTAAGATTGCGATTCATAGAACAGGAAATGTTTTGCTAGTAATTGTCAATCCGAATAGGTAAGCTTTAGCGGTCGAATCCATTTGTGCGACGGCTGACGCAGCACTTGCCTGGTTTGCTTCAGGTAATTTTTATTTCGGTCCCATTAGCGACAAGTGAAAAACTCTCGAGCGATAGTGAGCGGTCATCTCAGGCGAATTTCGTCATTCCAGCATCACACGATGATTACGCGACCTTTGGGAAAGCTGGTACAATTTCGTTGCTGGCCGCCAGTCGTCACCAATTCAAGGTACAAGGCCCGTTTTAACGAGAGAGTTTCAACAGTATGAGCTTGGCCCCGATCCGTACGGTATGCATTGTTGGCGCTGGATGGTCCGGCCGACAGATTGCTGCTCAGTTGCTAGCACACGGAATCCATGTTTCGCTGTACGATTTTAACGCGGAAGTTATCGACTCCGCAAAGATCTGGATTGCCCATCATATTGAAGAACAAACGGCGAGCGATTGTTGGAATCGCGAATTAGCTGAAGGCTGGCAAGGCCGAATACGTGTCCTTGCTGAAATGCAGCAAAACGGTTGTGACCTCGTCCTTGAATGTACGTTTGAGCAAGCAAGCCTTAAGCGACGCGTCTTGAAGCAGCTTTCCGAGGCCTTTCCCGCACCCTGCATCATCGCGTCCAATACGTCTTACTTCGTTCCATCCATCTTGGCCAAGTACGTTCTGAATCCTGAAAGGTTTTTACATTGGCACTTCCATGTTCCGGTATGGCTTTCAAAAGTCGTTGACATCGTGCCTTGCGACCGGACCAACGAATCGGCTGTGGAGCGCGTTGCGGAACTTAGCCGTCGAATCGACCAAGTCCCCATCATTCAACAGAACGAGAATCCCGGCTACATCTTCAATGCACTGCTTCGTGGTCTAATTTTGTCGGCTCTCGAACTGGCTCAACGCCAAGTCGCTACTCCGGCAGACATCGACTTTGTCTGGAAAGCGATTACGAAAATGGAAAAAGGCCCCTTTGGCATCATGGATGAAATCGGGTTGGATGTGGTTCAGCAAAGTTTGGGAAATGCTCGTTGGGACGATCAAACGGTTGACTTGGATCAACTGATGGCAATTCTTGAACCGCTGGTTTCCTCAGGAAAGCTTGGTAAAAAAACGGGCGAAGGATTTTTTAATCATCGGGACCCAACACGACCGGGCGGCAACGACTAAAATATGCAGGGCCCCTATTCTTCATTCGAATGGCGACTCGGGCGTATGGTCGTGCCGTCGATTTACGTCGTAATAAAGAAGCAATAGCAAAGAACAATTTGATAAGCTTGGAGTAGACCAACAATGCCGCGCACTTTCTCGTACCTACTAACTTCCCTTTGCTGCCTTTTTGCTCAAGCTACCTTTGCCAAAGATCCAGAGTCAGCGCCCAGCAAGTCGATGGTCGATTCTGCCGCGATGATCACGGAATCTGCAATGAGAGCCCATATCCGATTCCTCGCGAATGACTTGCTCGAAGGACGAGGGCCAGGCACGCGCGGTGACGAATTAGCCCAACTGTACATCGCTACTCAGCTTCAGTCGTTCGGACTTGAGCCAATGGGTAGCAATGGTAGCTGGCTTCAGCCCGTACCGTTGGTGGGAACAACGTCCAAAGCTCCCGACGTGTTATCGATCAATAGCGGCGACAAGAAACTCGATTTGAAATACTTTGCTGACTACATTGCCGTGACGGGCAAACCCGTTCAGTCCGTCAATCTAGCGGACCGCGAAATCGTCTTCGTTGGTTACGGCATTCAAGCCCCTGAATACGATTGGGACGATTTTAAAGATGTGAATCTGGAAGGCAAGATTCTGCTCATGATGAATAACGACCCGTCTTCCGATCCAAACTTGTTTGCAGGCAAGAAGCGGTTGTACTACGGTCGGTGGGACTACAAATACGAAAGCGCCGCGCGTCAAAAGGCTGCGGGGGCCATCATCATTCACACGACGGAATCCGCAGGATACCCTTTTCAAGTTATACAGACTTCTTGGACCGGTGAAGAATTCGAGCTTCGTGATGGAGCGGGACAAGATTGGATATGCGAGGCTGGGTCACCAATGACGCTGCCAAACGAATTGCAGAAAACGCCGGACTGGACTTGGACAAACTTCGTGCGATGGCAGAGCGGCGCGATTTCAAGCCCGTCACTTTAAATTCTAAAATGTCGATCGACTTGGCGGCTGCTGTTCGAAATATCGATAGTGCAAATGTCCTTGGCATGTTAGAAGGTTCCGATCCGAAGCTCAAGGACGAGTATGTTGTGTTTATGGCCCATCACGATCACTTGGGGTTAGCCGCCAGTCGGAACGAAAAAGGTGACATGATCTACAACGGAGCAATCGATAATGCTTCGGGTGTGGCCACAATGTTGTCGATCGCACAGACATTTGCAAGGCTTGTCGAAAAGCCGAAACGGTCCATCATTTTTGCTTCGGTTGCTGCGGAAGAATCAGGTCTTTTGGGATCGAAATTCTTTGCTGAGCAACCGCCGGTCCCTGCAGGCAAGATTGCAGCAGTCATCAACATGGATGGAATAAACTTCCTTGGCCGATCCAAAGATGTAAATGTTATTGGCGATGGAAAAAGCGATTTGGATGGCTTAGTAAAACTAATCGCGAAAATGCAAAACCGAATCGTCACTCCCGATAACTTTCCCGACAAAGGCTACTATTATCGCTCCGATCAATTCAGCTTGGCCAAGGTTGGAATTCCGGGTGTCTATTTGCATGCTGGCATCAACATACTTGGCAAGCCCGATGGATGGGGCAAAAAGCAGAATGAAGAGTGGACAGAACGCGACTACCATCAACCAAGTGACGAGTATCGCGAAGACTGGGAGCTGGCCGGTGCTATTGAAGATGCGCAGTTGCTATATCTCGTTGGTCTCATGGTGGGAAATCAGCCGGCAATGCCCAAGTGGAATGCTGGCGATGAATTCGAAGCGGCTCGATTGAAAGCGATTGAGGCAGCAAGCAGCAAGAATTAAGCTTCGTCTATCTTTCTACGAAATGATCGAAACTCGTCAGGCCAAGAGGTCCGCCACTCCATAGGTTTGCGGGTTTCGGGATGAGCAATTCCGAGGGACTCCGCGTGTAGCGCGATTCTCTCAAAGGGCCAGTACGGATGCGTCGCCATGTTGCGCTGATACCTAGGATCACCCAATACCGGATGTCCGGCTTCGGCAAAATGGACTCGGATCTGGTTGCGTCGACCGGTTTCAAGCCAGATTTCGACCATGGAGGCACTAGGCCACTTTGCGATAACTCGGAAATGCGTAATCGCAAGTTGTCCTTCGGCGGAGTTACTGGTCGAGAATTGATTGAGGTCCGAATCGCTGGCCAAGTAAGTCCGAAATGTCCCCTCGGTTTGCTCAAGTGAACCTGCGAGGATTGCGACATACTGGCGTTTGGGTTTGCGTTCAGCAAATTGATCGCGCAGTTTTTCTGCCGTCTCCAGAGTTTTTGCAAAAACGAGGATACCGGAAACGCCACGATCGAGTCTATGGACACAAAACGCTTTTTGATCAGAGCCACGTTTTCACAAATGACGATCGATTTGACTGATGAGCGTC
>JANMNK010000079.1:0-4408 GCA_031373875.1 Pirellulaceae bacterium
CCGGCCACAATCTGCTCAGCGCTGACCGACGAAAACAAACAGCATTGGACCATCCATGTAAGTAGGAACAGCCTCGATAATTTTCGCTTGTTACATCTCGCGATTACTTTGTTGATTTGTGTGAAACCGACGCCCGGACGAAAGCATGAACGCGAGTTGCTGTTGCATTGAGTTTGCATAATGGTGTGCCTCGACGGGGAATCGATGGATGGTTGTTGCGCGAATGCGATACGACGCCGCAACGCTTGGCGGGGGAAGAATGGGGAGCGAAATCAGTGATCATTCTTATGCCGTAGCTTACTTTATTGACCGTCATAAATCAAAACACAGTTGAAACCTGCCATTTCTCGTTTTTCAGCGATAATCGAAAAGAGGCATACTTAACAAGTTGGCTAGTAGCAACTTTCTCCCGAGCCAATCATAATAAGGCCCGCGCGTAACACGTCTTTCGGAATCGATCCGTTACGTTTTTTCGATAATACCTTTCCGTTCGAGGATATCATGCGAGCGACTCGGCAACTGATTTGTGTTGGATGGGCCATGGGATATTTATTGACGTCGGCTTTGGCGCAGAATCCTGGCGAAAAGGTCGACTTGGAGGTTATGAAGCAAATTCGTTCGGAAGGATTCGAGCGATCCCGAGCTATGGAAACCATCAGCTACTTGACCGACGTTTATGGGCCGCGATTGACGGGTTCGCCTCAAGCACGAGTTGCCGGGGAGTGGACCGTCTCTCGATTGAATGAATGGGGGCTACAAAATGCGCAGTTGGAACCTTGGGGGCCCTTCGGTAGAGGTTGGTCGCTGCAATCCTGCTCCGTGAACCTCGTCGAACCAAACTATTCGCCACTCATCGCCTACCCGAAAGCTTGGTCGCCCAGCACACCTCAAACAGTGCGGGGCGAACCTATTTACTTGGATGCGAACACCGAAGAAGAACTCAACAAGTTTCGCGGAAAACTGGGCCGAGCAATCGTCTTGATCAGTCCACCCCGCGAAGTCAAAGCTCAGTTCGAGCCACCAGCAACACGACAAACCGTTGACGCGCTTCTGGGACTTGCAAACGCCGATCCTTCCGTTCCACGTCAGCGTCGCGGAGGCGGACCAAGCGGCGCGCCGAGTACTGGTGCACCAAGCAATGGTACACCTGCTGCAACAGCGCCCACCGGCGCTCCTATTCCTGCTGCCGGAACCCCAGCGCCACCCGAAACACCACCAGTTGCAACTCCCGCAGGAGCCAACGGCGAAGCAGCCAAACCGGCCGCACCAGAGCCAAGAACCGCGATGCAGTTACAAACAGACAAATGGCAGTTAGCTTACGATGAAGGCGCTGCTGTTGTTATCGAAGCGGGTCGCGGGGATGGCGGAACAGTCTTCTTGGCCGCTGCTACCATGCCACGAACGCCCGAACCTCCGCGAACAAATGGCGAAGCCCCAAATCCTTTTAGCCGTGGTCCACGACCTTGGGCTACAGATGCACCAGCCATTCTGCCCCAACTGGTAATGGCTGCAGAGCACTACAACCGACTCGTTCGAATGATCCAAAAAGGTGCACATCCGCAACTCGAAATCGACATCGCCAGCCAATACCACGCTGATGAATTAAACAGTTTCAATGTCATCGCCGAAATTCCCGGCACCGACTTGAAGGACGAAATCGTCATGCTCGGAGCCCACTTCGATTCATGGCATTCCGGAACCGGCGCGACAGACAACGCAGTAGGTTGCGGCGTTGCCCTCGAAGCCGTCCGCATCCTGCAGTCGATCGGCGTGAAACCTCGCCGAACGATCCGTGTCGCACTGTGGACCGGCGAAGAGCAAGGTCTGTTAGGTTCGCGCGCTTATGTATCGGAACATTTTGGTAAAGCCAATACACCAACGCGTGGCGGCTCCGAAGGACGTGCAAATCCTGCTGCCGGCGGAAACGGCGAAGGCGCGGGAACCAGTCAGGCAAACGGTCAGGCAAACGGACGCGAAGGTGGACAAGGAGGCGGACGTCGTCGTACAACGTTTGAACTCAAGCCGGATCACGAAAAGATTTCGGCTTACTACAATCTTGATAACGGTACCGGAAAGATTCGCGGCATCTACCTTCAAGGCAACGAACAGCTTCGTTCGGTATTTCGCACTTGGCTCGTGCCTTTTGCTGACCTTGAAGCCTCGACCGTGACAGCATCCAATACCGGCGGGACAGATCATCAGTCGTTCGACGGAATTGGAATCCCTGGTTTTCAATTCATTCAGGACCCACTCGAATACGATACGCGGACACATCATTCGAGTATGGATGTTTTCGAGCGAATCCAAGAAGAAGACGTCAAACAAGCTGCCGTTATCATGGCCGCCTTTGTCTATAACACGTCGATGCGTGATGAAAAACTCGCTAGGAAGCCACTTGATGGCGACATTGTGACGAGCACAGAAACGACTCCCGCGGCTCCGATTACGGCACCAGTTGCTGCTCCAGTCGGCGCTGCTACGCCTCCAGAGCCAGCAGCGAGTTCGCGATAGTACTATCGCGGTGATTACGCTTCGACTAAGGTTTGACTCGAATCCTGTTCAATTAGATTCACTGAAGATTCAATCTCGCTGGTTTGCCAGCGAGATTTTTTTGTAAACCAGCGACTGGTTAGAAGCCTGATTCTCACACCGCGACGACACTTGCAGTTGCTGAAGGGATCGTCATTAACGGCACTGGCATCACGAAATTTGCTGCCATGCCGATTCGAACGTTCTTGCAGCGACTCATATGGAACTGACGCGGCTCTTCGCGGCTCAGGCACAAACCGAGAAAACGATCTTCGCCGACAAAGCGAATTGGGCTGACCACGCGCCGGCTCGCATTGCCCGTCGAGTCGACGTAATCGAAAACGATTACCAAGTCGTCCGATTGATACATAGCTCGTTGAATTAAGGCACGCATGAGATTTTACCTGCTGATAGTTTTCCGAATTCCGTCTCTAAAACAACTATCGGGCAAGCGATTGACACCTTGGGTCAATCGTCGCAAGAAAAATGATTTTTGCGACCGTTTTTCCTAAAAACTCGTAGACGTGCAGTTTGCCAACCAAAAGTCCGCCGAAAACTCTCTTTCTTAACTTTTTCGTAACTTCCAATGCAAACTCAATAGACCACATACATTTTTCCTGGTCACGGATTATCAAGTACAGCAACCCGCGCCTATAATGTTCGACCGCCACAATTTTGCCTTGGTCATGCGACCGCCAAGTTGATTTCGAGTTTGTTATGACGATGCCTGTAAAATCAATCGATCGACGTTCTCGCTACGAAAGAATTCTACTGTCCCTGGTTGATCGCCACGAATTTACCGTGACGGACATCAAGACCGCGTGCTTCGAAGAACGCCCGGCATTCATCACGAGTTTGCTGAATCAACTTGCTGATGACAGCATTTTGCAAGTTCACGATGCGGGCAAAAATCGCACTTACCGTTGGGCGACCGATCGCGCAAATTTTTCGTGTCAAGCTTGGATTGATCGTCGTCTTCGCGGCGTGCAAATGACGCAGACTCCTGAGACCGAACGACCGCGCGAACGCTTGCTACGTTTGGGGGCTGATAAATTGCGTACGGCAGAACTGCTTGCGATTTTGATTCGAACTGGCCGCACCGGCGAGTCGGCTTTGCAAGCTGGCGAGAAAATCGCAAACCATTGCGGTGAAGATATCGATCGCTTGCGAACGATGTCACCAGTGGAAATCAAGTACATCAGCAAAGCCATTTCGGAACCAGCATTTTGCCAAATCATGGCA
The DNA here is from genome assembly GCA_031373875.1 of Pirellulaceae bacterium. Classification (GTDB taxonomy): domain Bacteria; phylum Planctomycetota; class Planctomycetia; order Pirellulales; family Pirellulaceae; genus JANMGV01. The sequence goes on from JANMNK010000079.1 coordinate 3,772, forward strand.
GGAGTCGAACTTGGCAGACGAGTCGCCGAGTCGATTCATCGCGACGATGGTCCTCCACAAAGAATCGACAGCAGTATGGTTGCTGTTGCCTACTGCAAAAAACATTTCGCGCGGTTAGCTTATGATCGACGGCAAGAAGAGTTTCATATTGTTACGCTTGACACCAAACTGCATCCAATCGGCCATCATCAAATTACAGTCGGCACCCTCGATGCAAGCCTCGTGTCGCCACGCGAAGTTTTCCGCGCGGCCATTCGGGATGCTGCCGCTGCGGTTTTGTTGGTTCATAATCATCCCTCCGGAGATCCAACTCCAAGTCGACAAGATTTCCAAGTAACGGATTCTCTTGATTCGGCGGGCAAGATTATCGGTATCCAAGTGGTCGATCATGTGGTCGTGGCTGCCAATGGTTGCGTGTCGATTCGCGATTTGCGCTGATCCGACGCTTTTCTATCAAGGATGCGACACATCCAGCCCCGCTGCGTTTCGTGCAATCCATTCGTTTGCTGCTAGACTATTAACTGTGGTGCCCGAATCAACTGGGAAACAGTAACCGGATTGCAGTAAGGCGAGCGGCAGGAATCGCCTTACCCAACGTAGGACGGGTCTCCTGGCCCGTCCCATTCAATTCGGACGG
>JANMNK010000085.1:0-1894 GCA_031373875.1 Pirellulaceae bacterium
TAGCGAAATAACGCGCTTGTTCTTAAGGCTCTGCGGTACGTCACCTTCGACGATACGCAATGCAAGGCCTTCGGCGATGGCGGTCTTTCCTACACCGGGCTCACCGATCAGAACGGGATTATTTTTTGTTCTACGTGAAAGTACTTGAATGACGCGGCGTATTTCTTGATCGCGACCAATTACCGGATCAAGTTTATTCCGGCTGGCCAACGCGACTAAATCGATGCCGTATTTCTCAAGTGCTTGGAATTTTCCTTCGGGGTTTTGGTCCGTCACCCGTGCGCTGCCGCGTATCGTTTGAAGGCCTTGCAAGAGATCTTTTTCCGTAGCACCATTCAGCTTCAGCAGATTACCCGCTTTGCAGTCTGTTTTGGCAATGCCAAGCAGCAAGTGCTCGGTGCTGACGAACTCGTCTTTCATGCCTTCGGCGATCGTTGCAGCTTGTTCAAAACATTTTTGGAGCGTCGCGTTGACGCTTGGTTGTCGTCCGCCCGAAGTCTTTGGTAATCGGCCGATTTCACTTTTGCAGAGCGTTACTATTTGGGGAACATTCACGCCGATTTTCTTCAGCAGTGGCACTACGATACCATCGGAATCCGATAGCAATGACTCAAATAGATGCAGACTATCCATCTCTGGATTGCCTTGGTTCTGTGCGTTCGATTGAGCGGATGCGACGGCTTCTTGGGCTTTGATTGTCAATTTGTCGAAACGGAAACTCATCTTGATCCCCTTTTCTATAGCCTAAAGACAGTAACCCACTGTATGTATTTTCGGCAGTTGAGTTCGTATTGCTTCTACAAAGCAAAATGTGGGCCAGACGAATCGTTAATTCCAATTCCGCAGAAATGCCGAGAGATTTTGCTGGTTTTGTGGGATACGGCTGATTGTTGATTCGGGTAACTCAAGAAAGTAACGTCTGCCAGATCTCTGGTTTAGGGTCAGACAGCGCCTTCGCCGGCAAAGTTTTGCGGTATCGAATCGGCGCTTAATTCCGTCATGGTTTTTCGCCGAGAGACGCGTGCCAGTCGTCGAACGGCTTCGGCAACGCCCAAGGTCACTTGGGCCATCGCCGTATAATCGAGGGTGTCCGGCAAGTCGGTGGGTTGATGATAGTGCGGGTTTCGCAAGAAACTCGTGTCCGTCAGCATGAGGGCAGGGTAATGCTGGTCCCAGAATGCGCGATTATCGGAAAGCTGAATTTCAGAGACACTCTCGGGCAAGCAAATAGAAAAAAGCGGGAAGTTCACACCCGCTTTAAACCCCCGACGAAAACTCCAAGCCAAACTCATTGAGTTCATGTTACCGACCGCTGCCAAGAAATTAGCTCGTCGCGGGAACAACCAGTGAAGCCACTTGGGAATCGAAGGTGGAATGCGTTGGACCATTTCGTCGGAGTAATAGCCTACCATTTCCAAGCATAGCATCCCGACGATGTCTTCTTGTCGCGTTCGACATCCAAGTGCATGATGTTGACTGCCCATGGAATTGCAATTGAAGTAAGGTGGCTCTTCGCAAGCAAAGGCAATAAGTCGAATCGTTCTTTGGCAATGCATCCCAATCAGCAAACGCGAAACTTCGAGCATTGTGGCAACCGCAGATGCATTGTCGTCCGCTCCGGGTGTTTGCAGAACCGTATCGTAGTGAGCACCGAGGATAACTACTTGGTTGGCGTTTTTCTTGCCGGGAATTTCGACGAAGAGATTGGATGCGGTATCGCCCATCGCATCGAACGATTCATGGCGCACTTCGAATCCCATCTCGCGCCATTGTCGTTCGATATAACCGGTTGTCGCTTTAATCGAAACGGGATTCGTCAGGACTCGCGGTCCAATCAATCCTGCGAGTGTATCGACGTGGCGGACCAGATGGTTTCGAATCGCCGTATTCATGA
>JANMNK010001058.1:0-3040 GCA_031373875.1 Pirellulaceae bacterium
GCGACCGCCAATGGCATTTTCCATCGCATGATAGTCGGAGAGCAATGTTGGAGCTCGCAACAACTGTAGGGTACGCATGCACGCGTGGCCGACGATATGAATCAATGCCAAGTAGTAAAAGCCAAGTCCGATTTCGACGACGATAATGCCGACCTGCGAAAGCGAGGCGTAGGCCAACGAACTCTTCACATCACTTTGCACTCGGCTCATAATTGAGCCAGACAGCGCTGAAATCGCGCCGACAAAGACAACAATCCACTTTAACAATTGCGATGCTTCAAGGACTGGACTAACGCGAAGCAGCAAGTAAGCACCGAGGTGTACCGAAAGCGAACCGTAGAAAACGGCGCTCGAGGGAGTCGGTCCTTCCATCGCTCGTGGTAACCAACCTGAGAAGGGAACAAGAGCTGATTTGCCCGACGCAGCGAGCAAAAAGAGCAATCCCACGATCAGTGCGTTCGTTGAGCTGAGTTGAGCCGTACCGCCTGGCCACGGTTCACTGCCAACGAATGATGAAAAATCGCCTTCGCCAGTTAAATGGTGCATCGTCAAGGCGCCAATTAAAAACGCTGCATCGGCAAGGCGGTAGACTGACCAGACGCGTTGGCCATTTCTTACAGGACTTTCTCGTTCATGAAAGTATGCAACCAAGAGGGCTGAAGAAAGACCAACCATTTCCCAACCAAAAAACAAAGTTTCGATCGTACCTGCTACAGACGACAAAACCATTCCAGACAGGAAAAGCGAGTAGAGCAAAAAGAAGCGATTATAACCAGCTTCGCGATGCAGATAGCGTCGTGTGAATGCGCCGACGACGCCACACAATACGAGAGACAACAACAAGAACGGAACACTTAGGCGATCAAATAGAAACTTCAAATGGAAATGAAAATGTTGTTGTGGAATAGAAACCCAGTCGCCCATATCTACCGAAACGAATCGCGAGTCGGTAACTAACATAAGGACGAGAATTGCAATGGATGGAATCAACGACAACGCAACGGCAAACTGAGTTAAACTAGAAACGATCGATTCGCTAAGCCGAACGCCAAAAAGCGCAGATAGTCCCATAACAGCCAGCAGAACTAAGGGACTAACTACAACAGTCACTCCGAGCATGTGAAAAATTGGTTCAACGTTCATTCTGCAGCTCCTCGTCGGCCAGTAAATACGTTTGCACCGCTATGTTCGTCGACGATCGACGCAAAGCCGAGATGTTCTCGCGATCCGCGAAACCAATCTGTTGATGAGGCGACCGTCGGAATTTCACTCGTAGTGTTCTTGTAGCTTTCGAATTCACCGTCACGATAAAGCAGAATCTCAGAGTTGGCTGCGTCGAGGAGCGCCAGTTGCACCCATTCACGGACAACAAGGCTTTCGATCGCAGGATTCGCAGCGATGATACGCTTCATTACCGTTGGATTTGTTTGCACGACGAAAAGAATTCTTAGCGGCTCATGAATCTCTACCATTTGAGCCGAAAGTCCTGGTCGCAAATCGCTTGCCGCGCCAGTCATGACACCCGCCAGTGAAGTAATGTTGTGTGGCAACTTGGAACCGCAACCATGCCCTTCCGGATCAACGGTTGAGAAATAGTATTCGAGACTGATACCACCACAAACGGGAATGGCTGCTTGCAGGATGCGTTCGAGGATCTTGCCGTCGGCCGTATCGATGCTTGGATCGTAGGATGCGAGAAAGGCCCGTCGATCGAGAAACAACCCGCGACTCCATTCGCGTTGCCCAACGAAACACATCGCATTGGTCGCATGGTTGTACTCTGGTCGCGCTTGTGAAAGGTCCTCGGAGCGTTCCTCAACATGCTGCAGGGCTTCTTTAGGCGTCAAGCTGAGCGGAGCGGATTCGAATCGTCGTGATCGTTCGAGAGCGTTGCGTTGTCGGGCTTCATTGATGCTGGCCTCCATCTCTCGGAATAGTTTTCGGTGAGTGTGCGGAAGTTGGTCTAAGTCAAAGTACTCAACTCGATCATTGCACGTGTTGTGGTAACCACCGATAAAGCGGACGTTCTCCGGAATGTGAATGCCCGCCTCGCTAACAAATTTTCTAACTTGGGCGTCGTTTGCCATCCAAGCAAACGCGCGAGCGTTGGGACCACCGCGACCACCGCTGCAGGCTCCGCAGTTGTAAGCGGACTCGTGAGGGTTGTTCAAGCTGCTCGATCCGTGCCCGAGGAACAAGACGATCGGCGAAAAATTTTGGGTCAACCCTATGTCTTGCAAAATTCGAACTACAATTCCCGCCATCTCCGTGATCGTGTATCCGAGCGACTCATAGGCCGGACCCGGTTCCGCAGACTCGCGTTGCAAATGCAGTTCTGTAGAGGGTGGGCGAACAAATCCACCGATTGAGTTACGTATCCGGGCGGTGATGTGAGGCGCTAAAATACGAGCAACGAGCGGGAAAGTTGCCAGCGAACCGAACACTCCAGTGATAAGTCCGCCGACGATTGTTCGCGATCCCGAATGAACTCGCTGCGAAAACTGGCCGATCAATCGACGACGCTGAGAACGCTTTTCGTTTTCATCAACCGCAGAGAACACTGGCTCTTCAGTCACATAATGCTTTGGAACAATATTGATTGGACATAACGGTCTGTAGTGGGCTTCTGCAGCTCCTCGGTAATACATGACTACTGCAAAGAAACCAGCAGCACCATAGGTTTCGCATGCGGGTGCAATTTCTTCGAGGTGACGGCGAAACGATTCTTCGCGATCATCAATGCAAGTAATCACTTGAAACGAAGCGGGCTGCACAGGGCACTCGTCACGGCGCTGCTTTCGTTTGGCAGAGTGGATATTGACTGCGTCTAAGGCTGCATTGCGATACTTGCGCTCGTAGGCTAAATGCAATACGCGACGACGTTCGAGACTATTGAATTCAGTGACTTCCGACGCAAGCTGTTTCCATTGTGAAGAGTTAAGGTCTTTTAGTTGGTCAGGAGAGTAGCCACTCTCTTGAGCAATTTGAAAAATCGCGAATGCCGTGCTGTTGCTCGATTCATGCTGTTCGCGACAACGCC
>JANMNK010000114.1:0-4984 GCA_031373875.1 Pirellulaceae bacterium
ATTTCCTCGCAACTGCAACCAAGAACTTAAGTGAAGCCAAGCTGTTTGCTCTAGGTAGTCCGCGTTCATGGTAAAAAATTAAGGCCTGAGAAAACAAAAAGCGAAATCGCAGGAGTTGTTCATCGAGAAGGCGCGAAGTCCGCGGCACGTACCTCTCCGAATCGTTCTTACTTCATCGGCTTTCCTTCGATTGGTTTACCGTTCGTTGTCAAAACTTGGATTTCATGGGCGCGGTGGTTGGTGTAGGTCCAGACGATTTTCTTGTCGCGAGTGACTTCGAAAATTTTGGTGCCCTGTGTTGCTCCGTAACTGGCGATGACGGTGTTGCCATTTGGCAAGCGTTGGCCTCCGCAGGGATCAACGAATGGCTTTTCTGGAAAATCTGCATTGGAGACTTGCCAAACGACTTTACCAGCAGCATCCAACTCGACAGTCTTATTGCCATGGGTCAAGTTGACGAGCGTGTTTCCATTCTCAAGCCGAATGGCCGTGAAAGGCCAGTTCTCAGCAGCGCGGCCGCCAAGCTCTTCGAGATCGGTCTTGATGACGCCGACGACTTTGCCCGAAGGCGAGTATTCCTTGACCTGGAACGCCAGCAAGTGAGGAACGAGGTAATTGCCATTAGCAATCTTGCGGGCCATGCGCGTTTGCATGTGAGCATTGTCGGTTTCGGGGGCAAGTGGGACATCGATTGCAATTTCGCTTTTTGCGGTGACTTCGAGCAAGCGAGGTTTGCTGCCTAGTTCGGTGATCATCGTGTTGCCGGAATCGAGGCGTGCGACGGTTCCGATCTCTTGATTGTCTTTGGACAGGCCGTATCGGAATACAACTTCTTGCGTGCCGGCGCGAAATTCTTTGACTTCATCAGCCCAGGCGATCAATACGTTGCCGTTAGCCAGCACAAAGCCATCCCTTGCGCCCGCGCGCCCAGCGCTCCAAGTTTCTTTGCCTTGCTCGTCCACTATCCCAGTAAAATCGGGACCGGCAATGAATAACGAGTGACGAATTTCTTCGGAGCGCGCCGGTAGTGCCAAGAGACCGATAATAATCAGGGAAAGAAACAGCCGCATGGTACAAATCCTCTTCGAAAACTTTGGGGGAAACTCAGGATCGTCGAATTCGTTTCTCGCTTAGTTCGCATAGACATGAAGTCTGCCAAGCCAGGAGGTTCTTATTGTATCGCATTCTGGCTGAACCGAATTGACGCCAGCCTTGTCGATCTTTACGATGTTATAGGTCTATTCACTAAGGATTGAAAAATGTGCGGTTCTCTACTCCTTCTTGAGCTTATTCTCATCGGCCTCAGCCGAGCGTAGGGGTATTGCGAACCGCATTTTGGTCTCAATCAAATCTGCAAAACCCCGATGCTGACACGGCCTCGGGGTTTTTTGCTTTAATAACCAGTAACCACAACAAATCTGTTCCCAAGAAATCGGAAAGCGTCTAACTATGTCCATCGGAAATCGAATGATCAAGATTTTTGATACCACCTTGCGTGACGGCGAGCAGTCGCCCGGCTGCAGCATGAACTTGGCCGAGAAAATGGAAGTGGCCCAAGCTCTTGTTACCTTGGGAGTCGATATTATCGAAGCAGGTTTTCCGATCGCCTCGCCCGGTGACTTCGAAGCAGTTCGGGCAATTGCCGACACGCTTCGCGGCGTGACTGTTTGCGGGTTAGCTCGATGCAATGATTCTGATATTGATCGAGCCTGGGAAGCTTTGAAAGGCGCGTCTCAAGCTCGCATCCATGTTTTCCTAGCCACTAGCGCAATTCATCGCGAGTTCAAATTGCGCATGAGTTGTGACGAGATCGTCGAGCGCGCAATCGTGGGTGTCAAGCGCGCGCATGGTTACTGTGACGATGTCGAATTTTCACCCGAAGATGCCGCCCGGACAGAAATTGATTTTCTCTGCCAAGTCGTCGAAGCGGCCATCGACGCCGGCGCTACTACAATCAACATTCCCGATACGGTTGGCTACACGACTCCTGGCGAAATGTACGAGCGCATTGCGACGTTGTTCGCACGCGTTCCCAATATCAACAAAGCCATCATCAGCGTCCATTGCCACGACGATCTTGGGTTGGCCGTCGCAAATTCGCTTGCCGCTGTTCAAGCCGGTGCTGGTCAAATCGAATGCACAATCAACGGAATCGGCGAGCGCGCTGGCAATTGCTCGCTGGAAGAAGTCGTCATGGCTCTCAAGACGCGTGAAGATGTTTACCATTGTGACACAAAAGTTGTTACACAACGCTTGGTTCCGTCCAGTCGCTTACTAAGCAAAATCACGGGCATGGATGTCCAGCGAAACAAAGCAATCGTCGGACGAAATGCGTTTGCTCACGAAGCTGGCATCCACCAAGACGGCATGCTCAAAGAACGGCGGACGTACGAAATCATGCGTCCCGAAGATGTGGGTTTCTCCAAGACTGACTTGGTTCTTGGCAAACACAGTGGCCGCGCCGCTTTGGCCGATCGCGCTCGCATCTTGGGCTATCAGATAACGGCGGAACAACTGCAAACAGTGTTTGAACAGTTCAAGATATTGGCTGACAAAAAGAAGGAAGTTTATGATGGCGATATTGCTGCACTTATCCAGCAACAAATGCGAGGTAAACTCCAACAAGTTTGGACGTTGGTGTCGTACCAACTGATTAGTGGCACTGGTCAACAACCGAAAGTTAAACTAACGCTGCGACATGGTGACGAGGAGTTTACCGAAGAAGTTCAGCAGGGCGACGGTCCGATCGACGCCGCTTTCTGGGCCGTTGAAAGAATCACCGGGGTCGAAGTCGCTTGTAACGATTTCCAAGTCCGCAGTGCGACCATCGGACGAGATGCACTCGGTGAAGTTACAGTCGAAGTTGAACACGAAGGTCAGGCTTATCGCGGAGTCGCCGTTTCAACCGATTCGGTCGAGGCCACTATCTCCGCCATGCTTAACGCAATCAACCGTATTGCCGCCGAAAAAGAATTTAGATCCCAATCCCGAGTGAGCCCGCAAGATTCCTTACCTTGAGCATCATTAAAGATCGTGCGCTCCCATAAATCGAGTTGCAATTTCCGAAAACTTTTGAACTGTTTTGAATGTTGCGTTAGAATGGATTAGATTCGCGGCGAAACAATTTGAAACGAGGCCCATCCAATGGCGACAGAATCACTAAACAATTCCAAATGGACTTATGAAGCATACGCGGGGATTCCGTATGACGGTAAAAGACATGAGGTTATCGACGGAGACCACTTTGTGAATCCAGCACCCAATATTTATCATCAACAAGTTTCACGCCGAATCCAGTATCAACTTTATACGTCGATTGAACTTGCAGAACTTGGCGTAGTAATCTACGCGCCCGTCGACGTCCAGTTGTCCGATTACGACATTCTTCAACCAGACTTGGTCATCATTGGGAAACCGCGAAGTTACATCATTACGCCGACCAAAGTGAAAGGAACTCCCGATCTGGTGGTTGAAATTCTCTCGCCGTCGAACCCCAATCATGATCTTGTAACCAAACGGCAAGCGTACCAGAGATGTGGCGTACCAGAGTATTGGATCGTTTTCCCCGACGAACATCGAATACTGCAACTAACGTTGGTTGATGGCAACTATCAAGAAGCAATTTGCACGACCTCCATCACCATGAACGTAGCCCCGCACACAGTCGTCGATCTGACAAAAGTCTGGTAAGCCTCTCTTGCTGCTGCCTGAAACTGCAGCCAAGTCAATTAGTCGCTTTTCTATTATTCCCCGGGCACGTGAACGACAGTCGTTCAGAGAACGCGGCAGATTAAGCATTTCAGATAATCTGTTTCGGGAACGGTGACCAGGGAAGGGTGGTCCGAGGCGGCACCGCGTTGCTCTAGAATCTGAATCTCGCGGCCCGATTGCCTGCTTACGCCAAGCAGCACGTCACGAAAATCAGAACGACTGACGCGACCCGAGCAACTGCATGTTACAAGTATTCCGCCCGGGGGAAGCAGTCGGGTGGCTAGCAAGTTCAGCCGATGGTAGGCTCGCAATGCTTGGGCCATTTGGTCTCGCGATCCGGCCATTCGTGGCGGGTCAAGCACAACAACATCGAACTGTTTTTTCTGTTCGACATAGGCGCCCAACGTGTCGAAAAAATCGCCGGGTTCGAAATCGACATTAGTCAAGCCATTGAGGACCGCGTTCTTCCTGGCATGCTCTAATGCACGTTGGCTTGAGTCGATACCGAGCACATGACTGGCTTGACTCCAACGCGCAATCGCTAAAGAAAAACCACCCAGATAGCAACAGACATCGAGTACCTTTGCACCAGGACGCACCCAATCGGCTGCCGCTCGACGGTTGTCGCGTTGATCAAGGTAGTATCCGGTCTTTTGACCGCCATCCAAATCGACCAAGAGCCGTATACCGTGTTCTTCGATTTCGACGGGGGCGATCGGAGCGGTTCCGAAAACGAACTCTTGCCGTGGAGATACTCCCTCCATGGTTGCCGTCTTTTCGTCCACTTGCACGAATATAGCGGTCGGAGTCAGTCTCGCTTCAAGTTTATTGAGGACTGCGGGCAGTCGATCTGCGATGGCTCGCGCTGTCACGTGCACGACCAAATAGTTTGCATAACGATCGACAATGAGACCGCTCAACTGATCAGCTTCGCTGAATATCATTCGCTGTGCTGACTGTGGGTGGCAGTCGGATAATTGTTTGCGCAAGTCGATGGCTTGATCGATTCGAGCACCAAACAAATCATCGTCGACGTCGACGGACTGATCCCAAGAGTACAGTCGGATGCGAATGTGGCTGTGTGGATTGTAGATGCCTCGTGCCAACCACTTGCCATCGGGTAACACCAGATCGACTGACTCGCCCGCTTCGGGTTGATCAACAGGCTCAACGATAGATGGTGCCATGACCCAGGGATGACGCGAAGCGATCGCGGCAACTCGTTTGGGTCGCAAAATAATTTGGCGCACATTCGGCATGAAGCGGACTTTCT
>JANMNK010000136.1:0-4965 GCA_031373875.1 Pirellulaceae bacterium
CAAACCCAAAATCTGGATCGTCAAATCGATCCGACAAGGTTGCGCGATTGTCCGAGCGACTTGGAAGTAACGGATTTGCAGTTCAAACTTTTACGGATTTGAGCGATTTTGCACAAGCGGCTACAGAAGCTTGGCAGAATAATGAATTGCATTGCGTGGTTGCGGCAGGTGGGGATGGGACGGTTTGTGCGGTCGCGGAACGCATTCCCCCCTCACTACCAATCGGAATTTTTCCGTTAGGGACAGAGAACCTACTTGCCAAGCAATTTCGACTCACTGCAGACCCAGACCGTACAGCGGCAATTATTTCAGAACGAAATGTAAAAGTGCTTGATGCCGGGTACGCAAACGGCCGCTTGTTTCTCATCATGGCGAGTGTGGGCTTTGACGCCGAAGTTGTCAACTTGGTCCATTCCGGACGTCGGGGCCATATTCGCAAATGGAATTATGCCTGGCCCATTATCAAAACCGTTTTTGCGTATCGATTTCCAAAATTCAACATTGTTGCGACAATCGCCGATCCGCAACGTGCCGATGCCCTCGCGTCTGCTTCCCGGGAAATTGAATTCGATGGCCATTGGCTCTTTGTGTTTAATGTTGCTCGTTACGCAGGTGGATTGAACTTCCATTCCCAAGCGGACCCGTGCGATGGTTTTCTAAATGCTTGTTCATTCAAACGACGTGGTATCGTGCGGGCTGTCAATTATTTATCACAGATTTGGGCAGCAACTTTGCCCAGTTGTCGGGACTATCGTGTTGACCATGTCGTGAAAATGACCATAACTGCTTCAACACCGACGGGATTTCAAATCGACGGAGATTTTGGAGGGGCGCTTCCTCTGGTCATCGAATCGGTTCCCAAGCGTGTCGCAATCATTCAATCCACAAACAGCTCCAGTCCACCCTAGTTAAATGAATATAAAAATTGGTAGCATCGATTGGCAGTCTCAAGATCGCCCCTTAATCATTTCAGGACCTTGTGTTCTCGAATCTTACGAACTGGCATTGTCGATCGCATCGCAACTTAAAGACATTGCGAAGCGACTTAATGTGCCTTTAGTTTTTAAAGCCAGCTTTGACAAAGCCAATCGTACGAGCGCATCGAGTTTCCGTGGACCCGGAATTGCAGAAGGCCTCGAAATGTTGGCCGCGATAAAACGCGTAACGGGATTGCCAGTGACGACCGATGTGCATTTACCGGATCAAGCTGGCCCTGTCGCAGAAGTTTGCGATCTTTTGCAAATCCCTGCTTTCCTTGCTCGCCAAACCGATTTACTCGTTGCCGCCGCCAGTACGAATCGACCTTTAAACGTCAAGAAAGGTCAGTTCATGGCGCCGCAGGATATGCAATTCGTTATCGACAAAGTTCAACGCAGCGGTAGTGGCGGATTGATACTTTGTGAACGGGGTACTTTTTTCGGTTATGGCCGACTCGTCAACGACATGCAATCCATACCGATCATGCAGTCGTTTGGAGTGCCCGTTATTTTCGATGCAACCCACTCGGTGCAGCAACCCGGAGGGCTCGGTGCGACGACTGGTGGAAACCGAGCAATGGTGGAGCCTCTGGCACGGGCTGCAACTGCGATTGGTGCGAACGGTCTTTTCTTCGAAACGCATCCCAACCCCGATCAGTCACCTAGTGATGGGCCAAATATGGTGCCATTGGACAAATTCGAGTCGGTATTGGCTCGTTTGGTTCGGATTTGGGAAACCGTTCACAGCTTTCCTGCGTAACGTTCGTAGCGAATTTTGCTTGGATTATGGCAAAAAATCGACATAATCGCTGGCGGGTTCCCTCCTCATTGGCTTTATGCCCGTCTAAGTACTTTTTCGTATCGCAAAATTTGGGTTTTTGATCGAAAATAAAACCGTCAATTTATTGAATGCAAGCGAGATAACGACTTCTCATGATTAACTGTCGGCTTTTCAGAATCCCAGCTCTCTCTCTTGGAGTGCTTTCGTGTGTTTTCATCAACGGCTGTCGCGAAAATAAGCCGGATGAGATTTTGACGATTCAACGACAACTCGAGTCCAAAAACGTTCGTGCGGAATCGGCCAACGAAGCTTTCCGATACGTACCGCAGATGATCCAACTCGAACGCCGAGCCGCAGTAAAAGAGATTTCGTATCACCTCAATTCGTGGAAGAACACGCTCAAGCCCAACAACGATTGGAAGAAAACCGAACTGCTCAGCACGCTTCCAAACGATTGGCAAAAATCAAATTGGGCTCAGTCGATTGACTTGATGATTTTTGAAGAATCCGAATGCGACTACTTGTTTCAATGCTGGATGATGCACAAGGTCAGTTCTTGGTTAGCCAAGGAACCGTATCGGGACATCGTCTTTGCTCCTTGGTTGGAGTCGCAAAAAGGCAAAATCGCCGACAAGGATTTCGTCCGTTTAGAATCCGCCATGAAGTTTTTTGACTGGACCATTCGAAATGTTTGGGCGGACGGAAACGCAAAGGACATTGAGTCGCTTATGCCAAATCCCGGGTTACCTTTGTCAGACTCCGGCAAAGGCTACACACAGCTACCTTGGCAGACCATGATGTTTGCTCGAGGCGATTCACTAGCACGGGCCCGCGTTTTTTCGCAACTTTGTTTTCAAGAATCCATTCCTGTCATCTGGCTTGCTATTCCCGGCGGAACTGAACTCAAGCTTTGGGCTATCGGGGTTCCGGTTGGCGATCAGATTTACGTTTTTGAACCTAGAATGGGATTACCCTTGCCCGGACCAAACCAAGTTGGCATCGCAACGCTTCGCCAAGCTCAAGAGGACGAATCCATCCTCAGGCGCGCCAGATTGCCGGGATTCTTTAGCTACGCAATGACGAATGAACAGTCCAAGCAGCTGATCGGTTTAATCGACGCAGATCCCATGAGTATGAGCAAGTCCATGTTTCTACTCGAAAATGCACTGACGGGCGATACTCGGCTCAAATTGTCGATCGACGCGGATGCGGTCGCTGCTGAAGTGAAAAAAGCAGCTCCTGAAATGAAGCTACGTCTTTGGGCTTTGCCTTGGATGGCGTTTGATTACCAAAAAATGCTGCGAGAACGACTTAAGGAAATGACTCCTTTCACCGCAGCCTATATGCAGAAACAGGGCGTGTTCTTAGATGACTCGCCTGTAAGTCGAGCAAGGCTCGCGCATCTTAGTGGCAATCTGGATTCGACGGTAACAACCGATGGTGCTTTCAAAATGTATATGGGATTGCGAGTCGATGATGAGACTCTGTCGAAACTGCCTTATGATCAAGACATCCAAAAAGCACTTCAAGTCAAACGAAACGCGAACGAGGAGCTTGATGCGTTTATGAACAAAGTTCGCGTTTACCAAAATATCTATCGCGCATCGAAGTTTTTCAGTAGTTCATTCTTGGCCATGGCTCAGTTCGATGCTGGCAATTACGAATCCGCGGCTAATTGGGCGGACAAGCGGACATTGCAAATCGAAGGAACCGAACCGTTTCGGCCCATGTGCTGGTATCTGATTGGTCGATCCCTTGAACATCAAGGCAAGATTGCCGAGGCTGTAGAGTGGTATAAAAAGAGTCCTTCTGCGCAGGAGCCCGGCAATCGCGTGCGAGCTCGCTTATTAAATCAAGAAGAGAGTCCTGCCGGTTGATGAGTGGGGACGCACAGATAAAAGTAACCGACACTTGGACTCGCAGCCCGCTACTCGATGCGTGGTACCTTACAGGCCCAACGGCTAGCGGGAAAACGAAGGTTGGTTTGTTGCTTGCAGAACGCATCGGCGCGGAAATCATCTCCCTCGATTCGATGGCACTTTATCGCGGAATGGACATTGGGACCGCAAAACCAACCTTGTCTGATCGCTCGCAAATTCCGCACCACATGATCGACGTGGTGGAGCCCACCGAAGACTTCAGCCTGTCCCAGTTCGTAATTCAAGCACACGATTTGGCGGCGGATATTCGAAATCGTGGTCGCCAAGTTCTCTTTGTCGGTGGGACGCCGCTCTATCTCAAAACGCTACTTCGGGGCACCTTTCTCGGTCCCGCTGCGGATTGGGAATTCCGTATAGCGGTTGAACAAGATGTTGCCCTATACGGGATCGAAAAACTGCACGAACGACTCCAGCAAGTTGACCCGCTGTCGGCACATAAAATATTGCCGGGCGATTTGCGACGGATGACACGGGCGTTAGAAGTCGCCAAGATAACTGGGCTGCCGCTCAGTCACTGGCAGACGCAGTTCGAACGAAGCACCCCGGCCAGTCAGTGCCGCGTGTTTGCACTAAGCTGGGACCGGGCGGCACTGCATCAGCGGGTAAATTCGCGTGTTGAGACCATGTTCCAAACGGGACTCGTCCAAGAAACCCAAAACCTACTACTGAAATATGGAAATCTTGGTCGGACTGCTTCGCAAGCGGTTGGATACAAAGAAGTGATTTCGCACCTCGCAGGCCAGCAAGATTTGCCCGCGACGATGGAACTCGTAAAAGCTCACACGCGACAGTTTGTTCGTCGACAAGAAATATGGTTTCGGTCCTTGTCCGAGATCACCCGCGTCCCGCTTGAAGACGCTACGGACCTAGCGGGCGTAGTGGATACTATTGTTTCGCATCCTTGGCAAGCGTCGGTCGATTGACGAGTCAACTGCAGCCGAGTAACTTCGAAACGGCCTTCACGTTGATTTTGACGCTTCTGTCGGTTCGGGTTCCCAGGATTGAGCTTTCTGCAAAGCTTGAGCTGCTGCATTATGGTCAGTGGTATCGCTGATGATTCGACCATCGCGAAGCACAATATTGCGTTTTGCGTGCGACTAATGACCGAATCCGGACGCGCGATCGAAGAAAAGAGGTTCGATCGGTTCCAAGGCGATTGCCTTGCCCGGTGGGAACGCCCCACCTAGAAAAGATACCTTCACGATTTAGCACCCCCCGGCGCTGACGGAAAGAAAAGAAATGCTGGCATGGCTACCGATTTTCGCTC
>JANMNK010001063.1:0-3260 GCA_031373875.1 Pirellulaceae bacterium
CGGATGCCTTTGCCTTTGCTGCTGTCGTCGAGCGGTTGATGGCTTCGCCCCATTACGGCGAGCGAATGGCACAACACTGGCTGGATGTCACGCGATACGCGGATTCGTCGGGCTTTTCGAATGATTTCGAACGTGGCAATGCATGGCGATATCGCGATTATGTCGTTCGGTCGTTCAATTCAGACAAGCCTTATGATCAGTTTGTGCGAGAACAGATTGCGGGTGATGAACTGGACCCCAACAATCCGGAGATGCTCATCGCGACCGGATTCCTTCGCATGGGCCCTTGGGAGTTGACAGGGATGGAAGTCGCAAAAATCGCTCGACAGCGTTTCCTCGATGACGTCACGAATAGCGTGGGAGAGACTTTCCTTGCGCACTCGTTGCAATGCGCCCGCTGTCACGATCACAAATTCGATCCGATCCCGACTCGCGACTACTATTCGATTCAAGCTGTATTTGCAACAACGCAAATCACCGAGCGTGCTGCTCCCTTCTTGAGCGTCGAGAATACGAAAGGCTTCGAGGAAAAGAATTACCTCCTCACGCGTCAACAGGAATACCAAGCGGAGCTTGCGGCACTGGACGAAGTCCTGTTGAAAAACGCTCAGCGCTGGTTTGTCGGGAACAACAAAAATGCGACCCAATGGAACAACGCGGTCGAAGCGATTCACAACAAAGGGGACCTGAACAAACGTGGTTTCGTTGAGTTGTTTTCCCAAGTTCGGGATAGTTTGATGCGGCAGGGAGTAGTGGAAAGCGAATTCCCGCCCAAGCTCGTTGGTTTCACGCCGGAACAGTACGGGATGGATCGCGTTGCTCGCAAAGGTCTCGAACGGGGCCACTGGGAACTCGACCGATACGAGCCAGTCGCTCTTTCGGTCTACAATGGCCGCACGCCGCAGATTACGACGTTGGTATCACCCTTTCGCATGCCAGCTAATCGCATGGATACGGGAGAACTGGAAGAGACGTGTGTTCTGACTGGCGGAAATCCTTTTGGCACGGGTGAAAAGGTCAAACCGGGTGTTCTCAGTGTCCTCAACGCATCGCAGCCACAATCTGTCCCTGACACAATCGAAGGCCGACGGAGGGCCTTTGCCGACTGGGTCGCAAGCCCACAAAACCCGCTGACGACACGTGCCATTGTGAACCGAATCTGGCTGTGGCATTTCGGCCAGCCGATCGCTGGCAACCCAAACAATTTTGGCAGCACGGGCAAACGACCGACGCATCCCGAACTGCTTGAGTGGCTTGCGGCGGCGTTTGTCGAGCAAGGTTGGAGCGTCAAGGAATTGCACCGCGTGATTATGAACTCCGAAACGTATCGACGCAGCACTTTGCATCCTAATTTGCAGGCTGTGGCGGACTATGACCCAAGCGGAACGAGCTACGCCCTTTTTCAGCCTCGACGACTCACGGCGGAAGAATTGCGCGATGCCATGCTGCTGGCAACTGGCGAGCTCAATCCAGAGATCGGTGGCATTCCTAATCGACCCGAAATCAACCTTGAAGCCGCTCTTCAGCCGCGGCAGGTCATGGGCACCTTTGCAGCCGCGTGGACTCCCAACCCACTGCCCCAGCAACGTCACCGCCGCTCGTTGTATGCACTGAAGCTTCGTGGTCTGCCTGATCCATCGCAGGAAGTGTTTAATGCCCCGGCTGCCGATTTTTCGTGTGAACGCCGCGAGACTTCGACGGTCACTCCGCAGGTCTTCAGTTTGTTCAATGGTCAAAGCACGCATGCTCGGGCGCTGAGTCTTGCGAACCGGGCCGTGAAAGAAACACAGAACGATGCACAAGCTGTCTCGCGCGTGTTCCAACTTGCCTTTGCTCGTTCACCAAGTGCCGATGAACTGCAATGCTGTTTGGCTCACTGGCGGGATATCGAATCGTTGATTGGTGACGATGCTCCGATTGCTGCGAAGCCTCCTTTGCAAGTTCGTCGCGATGCAGTCGAAGAGAATACGGGCGAGAAGTTTTCGTTTAATGAAAAGCTTTATTCCAATGCAGAGTTCGTTCCGGACCTTCAGCCTGCTGAAGTTTCGCCGCATACTCGCGCGTTGGCTGACGTTTGCTTGGCGATTCTCAATTCCAATGAGTTTGCATACATTTACTGAGATCCGAATGAGGTAGAAATTGTGAAGGTAGATTCATGAACGAATTTCCTATACAACGGCGAGACGCAATCGCGGGAATTGGTTCGATTCTGGGCACGATCGCTTTCAGTACGCTGCTTCGTGCCGAGAAATCATCTCCTACCGCTTTCCCTCTTTCCCCTTCGTCCCTGCATTTTCCCGCCAAGGCCAAGAACGTCATTTTTCTCATGATGGAGGGCGGTCCGTCGCATATCGACACGTTTGATCCGAAACCGGCGTTGGCGAAACTGCACCTTAAGGAGTTCACTCGCCAGGGGCAGCAGAAGTCCGCGATGGAAAGCGGCAAGCGATACTATGTTCAAAGCCCGTTCAAGTTTATTAAGGCCGGCAAGAGCGGCGCGGACATGGCCGACAACTGGTTGCATCTTGCCAAAGTCGCCGATGAAATATGCTTTTTCCGCGGTTGCACAGTCGACAGTGTGAATCACCCGACCGCAATGTATCAAATGAACTGCGGGAATCGATTCGGTGGCGATCCTGGACTTGGTGCGTGGGTGAATTATGGACTTGGATCGGTGAATCAAGACCTGCCAGGCTTTATCGTCTTGCCCGAAGTCAGTTACCCGCAGGGAGGTGCTGCGAATTGGAGCAACGGATATTTGCCTGCGAAGTTTCAAGGAACTCCGCTGCGAGCAAAGGGGTCTCCAATTCTCGATTTGATGCCGCCGCCCGGAGTGAGCGCGACGCGTCAGCGCAAGAATCTTGACCTCATTGCCAAACTAAACACAGCGCATGCCAAGGAGCATCCGGGCCATGACGAATTGGCTGCTCGCATGGATAACTACGAGCTAGCGTTTCGCATGCAGATGCAAGTTCCCGACGTACTCGACTTGTCCAAGGAAGATGCTAAGACCAAAGAACTCTACGGCATAGGGAACGATGCAACCGATTCTTTTGGCCGCAAATGCTTGCTTGCCAGAAAACTTGTCGAGAAGCGCGTGCGCTTTGTGCAACTTTACAACGGCTCATGGGATAGTCATGACTATATCGAGCAAGCGCATGGCAATCTGGTTCGTGGCGTAGATCAACCCATCGCGGCATTGATTACCGATTTGAAACGGCGAGGTTTGCTCGAGAGCACGCTCATTGTCTGGTGTGGCG
>JANMNK010000236.1:0-13498 GCA_031373875.1 Pirellulaceae bacterium
AAACTTGGTTGCTGGACAGTTTTCGCAACGACATTTTCGATTTCCCGAATGGCAAATAAAAAAGACCAAGCATTTTGGGCTTGGTCTTTTTCGTTTTTAATGATTCTCAGTGTGTGATTTGAACTAATCCCACCACCATTGATCGGCAGCCAAATTGGCTGGAACAGATGCAGCAGACTTTGTGTCACCAATTCCAGGGTCTTGGGTTCGGGTGTCCGAAGACAAAATACGTTTGGCGGAAATTTCCACGCCGCCACCGATTGGCCACATGAAAGAAGAACCGGCCTGAACTGCGTTTACTGCAGGTTCAACATGCTTGGGTGAAGAGAATTTTTCGACTTGGAAAGTCGCCTCGCTACCCATGACTCCTAGCGACCATCCGGATTGCGAATAGAAATCTTGTTCTTGAATGTATGCTGCGGCTACGCTCAAGTCGAACAAGTTTCGCATTTCTGCAAAGATGGGGCAATTCTCGGATATCAGTTCAAACTTCTTCGTGAATTCGTTGGTGTAAGCAGTTGATGCTTTATCAACTTTTCCGGAAACAACGCGATTACCTTTGGCATCGACGCGTTCATCTTCACCAACAAGCTTGACGCCTTGTCCTTCAAGCTTTAGTGCTGTGCCATCTGGACTGCAAGCGACTCGCGAATAATCGGGAACGAAGTACCAACGTTGCATTGCATTCGTTGCACCACCTGGTCGAACGCGATCCACCCAACTCTTGAGCGACTTGATCGGCTTTTCTAATCCAATACCAACCAGTTTCATTCGATAGTCTGCTTCGACGAGCACTTGTGCAAAGTGCGTGTTGGAAGAGACACCAAAAATAGAAATCGTTTGCAAACCTAAACTATCGCGAAAACCGCGAGCGATTTCCATGACGTTTGCGTTGCCCAGGTTTCCGCCAAGCTGTGCGTAGAACTGTTGATAGCGGACCAATCCTTCTGGAGTTGGGTCGATTGAACAACCAATAAAACCGCCGCGTTTGGCTTCTGGACCAAAGGTTCGCAAGGCTACGATGACATCATCGAGTTGCAAAGTGGGCCGCTGAGTTGCAGCGCCGACTAAACGATCGGTTTCCGGATCATAGCCAACTTCTTCAGCAGGACCTGCAATGACGATGTCTTTTGAGCCTGGAAAATAGAAGACATATTCGACGCGAGTCAAACCGGCGACCGCGTACATATCTGGCGTCAGGTTTTTGCCATCGACCAAACGATTCGCCATCGCTTGTTCAAGGCGATTCAGCGAAACTTTTCGCATGGTGGACGTTGCGGTTTTACCCTTGCGAGCGCGAATGGCAGCTTGACGATGTTCGGCCATCAAATCTGGATCGATTTGCTTGACACTCAAGACACCAGTCGGATCGATATCGATACCAGCGACCGGTGGCGCGTTATTGTTGTTGTTATTGTTGTTGCCGCCGCCCTGAGCCAGCACGGCTGAACATGACGCCACCCACGCGATGGCCAAACAAAATATCAATCGTAGAAAATCGTGACCCATATATCGTTTTTGCATAGAGACGTTCCTCAACGATTTCCGTTCGAGGTAAGACAAGGGGACTAGTTAAGCCATATTCTGCGCGAGGCAAAGAAATCGCCACGTACTTTGAGAATAGTTAAGCCCCGCCTCAAACGCAACAAGCTGGGTAAAAGTGGCTTCCGTTCCTCGAAGAATTCAGCCAAAAATTCGAGTGAATTCTCATTTTGAATTCAAGTTTGTCAGAAAACACCTTGACCCAGCAACACAAACCCAAGTAATAACCCAAACGATTGGTTTACGTAGACCAATTTAATACGACGACGCGAAGCCTTTCTAACCCTTTTGGTTTGCAATGAAAATTGGGTCGAAAACCGCCGAAAAAATTCCCCACTTGAAGCGAGGGGGAAATCCAGCCTATTCTTACGCGGTTTTTGCTGTCGTTGGGGTTTTTACAATCGCTTTTGCAACACTTAACGTAGCCGCCCAACAGATCAGGTTCCCGTCGTCGGTACCAATTCCGTCGACCACGCCTGCTGCTGGAGGATATCCGACGCTAGGTTCACCACAAGTCATTATGCCCCCCGGGTCGAACGCCGGGTTTAGCTCGCCGCCAACAGGCACTTTTAATTCGCCTACTTTTGACCCGTATGCGCCTGCACTTCGTCCGAGCAGTAGCCCGGTTCCTGGTTCATCGAATCCAGTTTCCCGTTTTTTCGGATGGGGTAATTCAAGTCAGTTGCCTCAAGCACCTATCGTTCAAAACCAGGTTTTTCAACCAGGTCCTTATCCGACCTATCCAGGTCAACCAGGCGCGGTTCCCGTATATCCTGCCCCCACTTATTCGAATCAAACGTACCCAAGTGGCGTGTACCCAAGTACGGTATATCCAAATCAAGCTCCTCCCGCGCTCTTTCCTGGTGGCTTGGGGGGCTCATCTCCGCAAGGTAGCGCCTGGGGAAATTCCGGTTGGAATACAAGCGCGCCACAGCCAGTTGGTTTTGGCTGGACGCCTCCGAACTTTGGTGGATCGCCTGGAGCGGCACCCGTCTTTGGACAAAACCCTCTCGGTTCAGGATGGTTCTCGGGTGGACCGACGGGGCCTATTTGGTCGGGCAATTCACCCAGCATGGTTCGATTTTTTCAAGGCCCGCGTTTTCGGCATACGTGGTTACCAGCAACTCAAGACAAGAACTCGATTGGCGTGAATGATTCCGAATTGTCTTTCGTTTTCGCCCTTCCGAATTTCCTTGCATCCACTCAGCCACTCTATATCATCCCTTCCTTTGCAACGCATCTTTGGGATGGACCATCGACGAACAAAGCAGACTTGCCTGGCCAAGCCTATAGTGCTTTCCTCGACCTTGGCTGGGAGTCGGATCCGATGCGAACGTTTGGAGTCGACCTTGGAACTCGCCTCGGCGTATTCAGTGATTTCAATGCATTTTACTCGGACAGTTTTCGCGTACTAGCGAAAGCGCTCGGTCGAGTGCGATTAACACCAAACGCAACGTTGCGACTAGGAACTTATTGGGTGAACCGCAATCGATACAAACTGATACCTGCGGGTGGGATTCTATGGACGCCGAACCCCGACACGCGATTCGACATTTTCTTTCCAGAACCCAAACTGGCCCATTATTTAACTACAGTGGGCAATTCGGATGTTTGGTGGTATTTGACAGGTTACTATGGCGGCGGAACTTGGACAGTGGAACGGGAATCCGGAGAACACGATACTGTCGATTTAAACGATGTTCGCACGATGCTAGGGCTCGAATTTGGTAGGAATGATGCGATCCGGCAAGGACGTCGCATTGGATTTGTCGAAGCTGGCTACTCCTTCAATCGCGAACTTATCTATCGCCGCAATCCGGGCGACAGTCTAGATGATGTCCAAGACAGCTTTGTGCTCCGTGCTGGAATTGGATATTAGTCGGCAGGTTATTAATCGGGAGAATGCGGCGAGCGTTGCACCTCGGCACGACTGAAATCCGCGTTCGCTTGCGACAAACGGCTCTCGGCGAGACTCTATCGCATCATGGCGGCGACGAGAGCGGCTACTATCGCGCTGACTATCAATAGATTAATGAGCAAACCAAGCGTCCCAACTATTATCCCGACCCATGCATGAGCGGCACCTTTGACTTCCGGTTGCCTACGACGTTTCTTAAGCCCCATCACGCCCAGGACAAGTGCAGTGACGGCTAACGGCAACCCGATAACGGGACAAAGCGAAAAGAGTCCGGTGTAATATGCGATGAGCGCGGGGCCGTTGCGGTACGGAATCAGCGATTCGATGGCATCGGGAGGACGTGAATATCCATCAAGCACTGGTGGAAGCCCAGTTGGTGACGCTTGACTTGTTTCGTACGGGTTGACCGTGTTCATTCAATTAGCCTCCGCACCAAAACTACGCTTGATAGCTCGTCAATCAACGTCGATGCGTACTGCCAACTCAACCACCTTTGACAATTTATTGCGGTAGTTGAGTTACCAATTTGATAGAACGAAAAGCTTCACACCTTGAGACCCCAATTCGCCAGTAAGCTTTCAGCGCCGGGCGATAGACGGCGGATCTTTTGAGCGATGACTGCCTTTTCGCTCTTCGAAGCCTTTTCGTTTTTCTTCGAGAGGATAAGCAATTTCTTGGTGCGATGCCGTCTGCGGCGCAATTCGCGTTGTCTTTCAGTTCCAGCCATGTTGAACCCCTGTTTGCTTCTTTTTAAGAGTTTATGACAAGTAATTTTTTATCGTGAAGTCGGAACATTTCGGTTCACACCGAGGAAACCAGTTAAACGAATCAGGGGAACCCCGAGTAGCATTTTCCGAATTTGTGGATTGTCAAGGCTACCTATTACCACACGTGCGGTCAACGCGTGTGCATGCAACTCTACGGATAAATTACGGTCCACACTGCGGAATAGACGGACTGATATTCATGGAATGACCTTTAAAAATCCGTTTCCATCAAGTGTTTGAAATTGGAACAGGAACGCTTCGCCCGGAAAGTCACGCCCATCGGAATCAACTTTCCCAAAAAGTTAAACTATAATAACGAGCTAGATTGGGATGGTTGCAAGTGGACTTGGGATGCTAAATACACTCCGAGAAATCGCTTTTTTGTGGTGTATCATGGCTTTCCGTAAAAGCAAATTTGGAGAGAATTCAGCTGCTTTTCTGTCGGCACCCTTCCAAATTCTTGCATCAACATACTGCACTTCCTAACCGTCGAAAGTGTGACTGAAGTGAAAGATGAGTCTATCGCTATCGTGCTCGCCGCAGGCAAGGGCACGCGCATGCAGAGCAATTTGCCGAAGGTATTGTTTCCTGTGCTTGGTCGCCCCATGATCCACTGGGTGCTGGATGCGATTCAAGCGGCTGGAATCCGACGAACCGTCGTCGTGGTCGGTTACGAAGCCGATTTGGTTCGTCAAGAAATCGGTTCTCGAAGTGGCGTGAACTTTGCCCTGCAAGCCCAACAAATGGGAACGGGACACGCTGTTCAAATGTGTCGTGAATATCTTGTTGAGTCGACTGCACCTGTTCTGGTTGTCGCAGGCGACTCTCCTTTGATTCAATCCACTTCCATCGCCGAACTGCTGCGAGAGTTTGCGTATCGAGAACTCGAGTGTCTGCTTGGAACACTTTTCAAGGACAACCCAACGGGACTAGGCCGCATCGTGCGAGATGAGGACGGTTCATTCGATCGAATCGTCGAGGAAAAAGATTCGACGGCACAGCAACGCGAGATTCGCGAAGTGAATATGAGCACCTATTTATTTGCAGCCCAGTCGTTAGTTTGGGCGTTAGAAGGGCTGCAAAACAAAAATGCTCAGTCAGAATACTACTTAACAGACTGCCCCAAACTTCTAAAGCAACGCGGCAGTCGTGTTGATGCATTGCCGGTTCTGAAACCGTGCGAAGCGTTGAGTATTAATACCCTTGAAGAGCTTGGCAAAGTCGAAGCGCGAATGCAAGAAATGGGATACCCATGCATGAACTGAAGATATTTAGCGGCCGAGCCAATCCACAACTCGCTAGGGATATTTGCTCCTTCCTACATCTCGAACTTGGCGCAATCTCCCTCGGAAAATTTCCGGACGGTGAAAATTACTGCAAGATCGATGACGATGTTCGCGGGCGGGACGTGTATTTGGTCCAGCCCACATGCCCGCCGGTTAACGATAACCTCATCGAACTGTTGATCATGATCGATAGTTGCAAAAGGGCGAGCGCGGCGAAAGTCACTGCGGTTATTCCCTATTACGGATATGCCCGGCAGGATCGCAAGGACGAGGGCAGGGTACCCATTACAGCCAAGCTGGTTGCAAATCTTATCACGCGAGCCGGTGCGGATCGCGTTTTGACGATGGACTTACACGCACCACAAATCCAAGGTTTTTTCGATGTCCCGGTCGATCACTTGTACGCAGCCCCGGTGCTTACAGACCACTTTAGAAAGCAAGGTTACCAAAGCGATGACTTGGTGGTTGTCAGTCCGGACGAGGGAAGTATCAAGCGCGCGATTGGACACTCAAAACGGCTTGGCGGGAAATTGGCGATCGTCGACAAGCGTCGCGCAAACGCTTTCGAGACCCAACAAAAGAACATCATTGGAGGTCCCGTCGAAGGCAAAATTGCGTTGATGTTCGACGACATGATCAGCACGGCAGGTTCCATTGTTGGCGCAGCCGAAATGGTTCATAAAGCGGGGGCTCGCGAAATTCATCTAGCGGCGACCCACGGCGTGCTATGTGGCGATGCAATCAAGAAACTTAAGTCGGCACCGATCAATAGCGTGGTCATTACCAACACGATTCCCCTGTCGCCTGAAAAACATCTTCCTAACATCACTGTACTCAGCGTTGCGCCATTACTTGCCGAAGCTATCCGTAGAATTCATCACAATAAATCAATCAGTCAGATGTTTACTTCAGACGACAGTTGAAAGCGGCCTGTTGCCGGTATCGCTGATTGAATGTGGAGCGTGCGCTGACCGAATGCATGCTGACTGAAATAGAGGCGTCATAACAAACGACAACAATTCGTTCTGCGCCCGGGTTCGTTAACGATACTTAAACTTCTGTTTTGGATCCTGGCTTTTCGCGTCGAAAGACGGCGACCACATCTTCGACCGGTACTACGAACAACTGATTGTCGGCTTCGAAATCGACGGGAATGGCGTTCTTAGGGTGAAACAAAATTCTATCGTATTGCCGTAATGGAATTTCGTCATCGTTTTCGACAACCTTGCTAACGGTTACGATGCGTCCGGTGATGGTTGGAATTTCGGCTGCATCCGGCAAAGCAATCCCGCCCTTTGTCTGCCGCTTTGGCTCATCTTTCAAGACGAGAATTCGTGCTCCAATAGGTTCGATGAATTCAAACTCTGCTTGCTTCTTGGCCATGAAAGATACCTATTCCGTAGCACTCAATCGAAAAAACTCTTTTAACGCAAGCAGGAAAGTGCCGCTGCGGAGCGAGTTTAACAAGGCTAATAACCCTTTGGATGACCGACAACCCTAAACGGACAAGTGTTCTGGTTTCAGACGAACCCGGGTTACACCGACTTATTTGGGAGTTGAGAAATTCGAGTGAAAGACAACTTCGCCCGTTATTATTGTCAATTCCATCAAACTTCCGTTCGAGCCAATGAAAACCATTATCGTGATTCAACGCAAAGCCGGTACATTTTCGCGTTACCACGCTAGCTCGAATTCTCGCTGCCAAAACCAAGTCGAACTAATAGACTCCAAAGCGCTGTGTTTTCGAATTTCCATTGCCAAGTTACGTGGGAGACAGGTCCCATTTCGTGAAACGCTCGAAAATCAGCCAAAAAACGACTTAAACGACGAATTTCCCATTTGCAGCCATCAGAAGCCCCCTTATTACTCTGGTTTTTCAAGATTGATGCCAAGGGAGGCTCTGAGATTGCCTTTTTTGCACTTGCGAGTCGCACCAGAATTGTCATACTTTTCCGTTCCTAAAAATTTAAAAACGTTTCGGGGCAGGGCAGCCAACAGGTCGCCTGAATAGCGTTTTCCCTTTTTACTTTGACATCAAGGTTAAACCTTTTTCGATGATTGAGACTATCGAGGTACAGAAACGAGACAGCTTGGGCAGTCTTAAGACTCGTAAACTTCGTTTGCGAGGTCTTGTTCCCGCCATTTTGTACGGACACGGCGAAGAAAACATTTGCTTGATGTTGCGCGTTGAAAAAGTGAAATCGTTGGTTAACCACGGAACAAAATTGGTTAACCTCGTTGGTGACGTTACCGATACGGCACTTCTCCGCGATGTCCAATGGGATTGTTTTGGTAGCGAAATCTTGCATTTGGATTTTGCTCGCGTTTCCCAATCGGAAAGTGTGGAAGTCACATTGCCGATTCACTTGGCAGGCGAAGCCCCTGGAATTAACGAAGGCGGCCAGTTGCGATTCGTTTCACACCAAATGGTGATCCGATGCCCCGCAAGTTTCATTCCAGAATTTCTATCAGTTAGCGTCTCGAATTTACATTTAGGTCAAGCGATTCACGCTGGAGAAGTAATACTGCCCGAAGGGGCAACCAGCGTCACTCCAGCCGCAATTGTGATTGTTCAGGTGATAGCGCCGACCGCTTCCGCAGATGAGGCAACAGCTACACCAGAGCCTGAACTCATTCGCAAGGAGAAGGCTGACGCCGCTGCTAAGAGCTAGCGGTTGAATTTATGAGCGAACAAATCGCGTCTGGACAAACGCCCTTTCATTTAGTCGTTGGACTAGGTAATCCGGGCGAGAAATATTCTGGAACGCGACATAATATAGGTTTTCAATGCCTCGACATAGTACTCCAGAGAATGGGAAGTCCCATGCCTTTGGCGAAATTCGAGGGGCAACTAGCCAAAGGATCGCTTGGAAGCGTCCCCGTCATGTTGCTGTGGCCTTTAACGTTTATGAACCTGAGCGGACGTAGTGTTCGACAAGTAGTTAGCTTTTACAAAATACCCACTAATCAAATCATGGTTGTTTGCGATGACTTGGCTCTGCCGATTGGCAAGTTAAGAATTCGTAAACGGGGTTCGAGTGGTGGTCAAAAAGGATTAGGCGATATTCTTCAGTCCTTAGGGACGGAGGAAATCGCTCGGCTTCGCATAGGAATTAATCCGCCGCCTCCCGGATGGGATGCGGCCGATTATGTTCTCGGCCGTTTCAAAGCCGACGAACGCGAAACGGTAAACGAGGCTTTAGAAAAAGCCGCAAATGCGATTGCAGATTGGACGACTAAGGGCGTCGAGTTTTGCATGAACCAGTACAACAAGAGCGAATAGAATCGAACTAAACTGTTAAAACGATATTAACGAAAAAATTCATGCGACAGGGCCTGTCGCAAATTAGGTCTCGAGGAGTAAGAAATTGGCGACACAATGTTATGAATGCCTGATGATCTTGGATAGCAATCGATATGCACGCGATCCAGGTGTAGCCGCAGAATCGGTCCGCAAGATGATTGAATTGTTCGGCGGAGAAATCTTGGTCAGCCGTTTGTGGGCCGAACAAAAATTGGCCTTCCCCATCAAGGGACATCAAAAGGGAACGTACTGGCTAACGTTCTTCAAAATGGACAGTTTGCGTATCAAGGAACTGAATCGAGCTGCTCAACTCAATGAGTTACTCGTTCGTTTCATGATCACCAACGTCGATCCTCGATTGATCGACACACTCGTTGCTCACGCTCAAGGCAAGCACTCGACGCCACCTGCCGAAGTTCGTTTGGCTGGCATTGGTATCGTTGATGACCTGGACGAAGATCTCGAAGAAGTGCTGGACAATTAGTTCAGTATTTCGATTATGTGGTTCCAATGGATTGTGACACTACCGAAAATTTACCGAAGGAACTTTGTTACATCGTTATCAAGAGCAGTAGCTAGGTCGACAACATGGCATCGTACAATCGCGTAATCTTGATGGGAAATTTAACCCGCGACATTGAACTTCGATACACCCCTAACAAGACTGCAGTTTGTGATGTTGGTCTAGCGGTGAATGACCGACGCAAATCAGCGAGTGGTGAGTGGATCGATGAAACAACTTTTGTTGAGCTTACTTTTTGGGGACGAACGGCAGAAGTTGCGAGCGAATACCTGACCAAAGGGTCGCCCATATTTGTCGAAGGCAGGCTCAAATACGATACATGGGAAACCGACGGACAGAAAAAACACAAACTGAGCGTTGTGGTTGACCGAATGCAGATGCTCGGGTCAAAAGGCGATTCGTCGCGTCCACGAACTCAACCCGCAGATAACTTTGTTGACTCAAATGCCGAAATCGTTCGGGACGGCAACCAGTCATTCGGCGGCGAAGACATTCCATTCTAGAGAAGAATTCATTAGTACTTTTTTTGAAGTTTCAAGGATATTCGGATGACCTCAACCCAAACCAGAATTGCCCGATTCAAGCGACTCCCCAAAGGCGAGAATGGTGGCATCCAATTGATGCTGATTCAAGCCGTCGACCACCTTGGCAAAGCCGGTGATGTCGTTGAAGTGAAAGCTGGATATGCGAACAATTATCTCTTGCCGGAAGGCGTTGCGATCGTTGCCACCGACCACCACAAGCGAATGGTTGATAAGCACAAAGCCAAGCTACACGAAATCGAAAAGAAGCGTTTGGCTGGCCTTCAAGCTATTGCTGACCAAATCGGACAGCAGTCCATCAATATCGAAGCCAATGCAAACGACGAAGGCCATCTGTATGGTTCCGTCGGTCCACACGATATCGTCACCGCTCTTCGTGCTCAAGAAATCTTTATCAGTGACGACAACGTTCGCCTATCGGGTCCTCTCAAGGAACTTGGCTTGTATACCGTCAAGATTCACTTGCACCAAGAAATCAACGCGGACCTCAAGGTGTGGGTCGTCCCAACCGCTGCAGGCTAATCGGACTCCCTGCCTGTTGAGTCACTAAGAAAATCAATCGAAACGGTCGCATCTTGCGACCGTTTTTTATTGCCTTTAATTTAGCTGATGCAGTTCGATTTGCATGCCGTTTGCTATCGGACATACTGCTGAGTCGACAATGCCTTGCTTGGCCGCATCCGCAAGCGTTAAACCTTCAGCAATCGTGCATGATTTAAGAAGCACGACACGGTCTGCATGAATGAGTTTTGCGAGAAAAACGGCAAGCGTATCCGTTGTTGTTTCCCATCCGATCGGTGGAACAATATCAATAGACGCCGCGAGAGATTCCGTGTAGTATCCCGCCACGCGAACCAGCAAGAGCCGCTTTCCCCCTAAATTTCCATACCCTAGTCGATTGCGCAATTCGATTATCGAGGCAATACTGACCGCTTCCGGCAGCAGCTCTGCTGCAATCTCGTACGTTGCATCCAGCAGCCTAATACACCTCCAGTGCATTGCCGATGTCGACAATCGATGAACTGCATCCAATTCTCGCATTGCATCGATTGATCCGCCGCCACCAACGATCAAACAATAATCATCCGCCGCCTGCTGTTCGAACCAATTTCGAAATCGTTCGGGCCAGTCTGGCTGACTCAGCAAACTCCCGCCCAGCTTGACGACGCATGTCATGAACCGGCCTCGAATGCTGGATCCACATGCGCGAGCTCTTTAGAAAGTTGCATCTCGGCTAGACATGCCACGGCACGCGCCGGTGCGCATCGGGATGCTTCTTCACCCAACTCCTCGACCAGCCGAACACGCTTAGGACTCCATCGCAAATGGCGCAGTGCGGCATCTACAACAAATTCACCATGTCCCGAAGTTATCACTCGCTGCAATGTAGGCTTTTTGAATTGCTCGCGGTGAGCCAAGATGGACTGCGCAATCAAGCTGGCGTGTGCATCCGCTATAGCCTCAGCCATTTTTTCGACATCAGCATCGCTGATGGTCGATCCATCCTCCCCGACCATTCGTGCCAGACGGAATTTTGCACCGTGCCGTGTATCTGGCCGACCATCACAAGTATTCAAACTTTCGTGCGTCTCAGGGCGAAAGCAAAGCCATGTATAAACGTCCGCGGTAGTAGCAAATAGCTCGGCCATGACAGGACACTCGGATTCGTAAAGCGGCAATGTTTTGACGAGCGAACATACGGGTGTCCGTTCAACGCCAGCATACACCAACTGCCTTGCAATCAAACGCTGGCTGTCGCTGGTGGCGTCCGTGCAGACTTTCTTGTACAGCGGAATGATGTCCGTGGTTGTAGAGCCCACGTCGACAAGAATCGCTGGCTCGCCTTCAGCAAACGGTAAACAATATTGTGCTAAAGCATGCCAATTCGACGCTGAAACTTGCCACGGAATTCGTGCGGCTTGCGATACAGTGTGCCAAGTGCCATCTACTGAATAAACGCGAACGAGCGGAGCGGGAACAATCGACGTCAATTGTTCTAGGATTCGGCAAACACCTTCTTCGCGTGTTTCGTAGCAATCGGCTAACTCGCCGGTCATCGTAACCGCCAAACAATGAAACTCGGGGGCCGTTCTCAGAATCTCGCCGATCGTTTTGCCCAACTGGTTCGGGAAGTTCCAAAGCGGGAAAGCTACCGAACTAGCAAAACCCGTGCAGTCCGCGACCTTGATATTTGCTCCGCCAATATCAATTCCAAGCCACTTTAGCACGGCAAACTAACCTTCTAAGGCGACCGAGCTAACTTGCTCGCGCCATAATAAAGGACCTCAATGCATCGACAACGCGAAGCGCGTCTTCTTGACTAAGCTCATCCCAGCCCGAAGCTCGATGTCGAACGATGGCAAGCTTGAACTGCTCCAACGCATCCGCCATGTCGTTAGGCAAATCGGGCAAGGACGCGAACGGCGAAATCAGTGGATCTTGATTTTCCATTTCGAATGGTACGTCATCGTCGGCGTTTCTTCCAGTCGAATCAGAATCTTCATCGCCAAAATCAGGTCCCTCCGGAGATGGCCCGGACGTTCCGATCCGGTCCCGTTCTTCTCGATCGGTCTCGGCGGCCTCTGAAAGCGGTGAAAAGTCTTCATCGACAACGCCCGCTACCACGTCGCTGTCTCCAGGAACGGTATTGGGATCGGACCCCATTGCCTCCCAACGACTTCGTCGCATTTGCGATACGCTCCAATCGCTGCCCGCGGCCCCCTCAAGCCACATTTCCGCATCATCCCAATCGATCGCAGCCAAGAAATGGCTCCAATAAAGGCCCTTGTACGTTTTCTGCGTGCCGCCGAAACGCTCGTAGACCCTTCGTAATCGCCCTACATGCTGCGAAGTAATTCCACCGACAATGCGGGCCCAAGCTTCGTCGCTAAACGAAACCACGGACGCACCGGTTTCCAAAAGAGCGTTGCGCCATTCGAGTATTATCCGGCCCTTTTCCCAATTGGTTTGGCTTATAAGCTTTTGCCATTGCCCAACAAATGGGGCCGATGCCTCAAGCGCGGCTACATCATCGCCGGCAGGGTCAATCTGTTCGTTTTGAGAGGCGTTATTGGGATCGACTTCATCGTATGCGAATCGAGGACTGGTCTGGCTCATTCTGAATCAATTCTCCGTTTGGGGTCGCCGTCTAGTTGGGTGACGTGCAACAACTTACCGACTTCCTCGCCAGTCAAAAGGGTTGCCATGTACACTTCGGATTGATTTCAAATAATTGCTTGCCAGAAACGCCTGTTAGCAAAGATTTACCAGTTAAGAGGACCGCACAAAATCAGTCGCTCCGTTGTTGAAAACGTGTCAGCAACACTGTGGAAATTTGCCTGCACGCTCAAAGACCGCAGAGGGATCAATTGCCACGCAAAATCGATCACGGTCGTTCCCGACGTCTCTTGGCTGGAGGCTTACGTATTCAACCCAAGGAAGGATCGCGGGTTTGCACTTAACAGAGCATGTCGTTCAACATCGCTCAAACCAATTCGTTGCAGTTGCATGTCGCAAACGGGCATTGTCGCGCCAGAACCGATGAAATGCGAATTGTCCTCACTTCGAGGAACGCCGTCTTCGCCGATCAGCACTTCCCGAGCGCCCAGTTTGTAGC
>JANMNK010000280.1:0-2238 GCA_031373875.1 Pirellulaceae bacterium
GACCGATATTGTACTGAGGGCCTTTGCCGTAGATGTCTGTTTTGAAGTCAGTGACGACCGGTTCAGCGACTCCGTTGACGATCTTGACAATTCTTCCCGTGCCGCTGTCGGAAACAAAAACGATTCCCGTCTCAGGTTGAACAGCGATGCCACTTGGATTGTCCAAGCCTTCGACGACGAC
Organism: Pirellulaceae bacterium; assembly: GCA_031373875.1. GTDB lineage: Bacteria > Planctomycetota > Planctomycetia > Pirellulales > Pirellulaceae > JANMGV01. Next base: position 182 of record JANMNK010000280.1, read on the forward strand.
ATGCATCATGGGACCAGTTGGTGCGGCTTGCGCGGCAGCAGGAGCTGCGGGCTCTTGTGCCGCAGGTGCAGCAGGTTCTTGCGCAGCCGGTGCCGCAGTTGGTTCAGCAGCCGGTGGCGGGTCCTGAGCCGAGACCGGAAGGGCTGGCAGGGCAAGCAGGAAAAGCAAAAATGCGGAATACTTCACAGTAGGTTTCTCCAAATATTCTTTGACGGTGCTGAATCGGTCAGCGCAAAATAAAACAGTTCTTCAATCGAAAACAGATAACGCATCTGCATCGCGGGTTAAGGTAATTGCGGGGCCTCGAAATTGGGATATTGCTCGCTTGAGAGGCCTTCTTTTAAGAATGCAACCAAGGCGGCCTGTTCATCGTCAGTTAGTTTTAGTGCGAAGATTTCTTCATCGAGAAAATCATTCGCCGTACCGCCCTCATTGTAGTACTTGACCACGTCTTCCAAAGTCGCCAACGAACCATCATGCATGTAAGGCGCGGTTCGAGCGATTTCGCGAAGCGTTGGGGTCTTGAATGCTCCGTGATCTCCGCCCAATTTGCTGTGAACTTTGCGTCCTTGATCGACTTCTGCGGCCTTGGCACCAATTCCTAAGTTATGGAATGCGCCGTCACTAAAATTAGGCCCAGAATGACAGCTCGAGCAGTTCGATTTTCCAGAGAACAGTTTCATGCCGAGTTGTGCTTTTTCCGAAAGTGCGTTGGTTTCACCTGATTTGAAGCGGTCATAGGGAGCATTTCCCGAGACGACTGTTCGCTCAAAAGCTGCGATGGCCTTTGCGACTCCATCGGAAGTAACGTCCGTTCCAAAAACTTTTTGGAACTGGTTTCGATAGCCTTCGATGTTATCGAGCTTTTTGACCATCTCTTCAATGGGCAAATTCATCTCGATCGGATTGGCGACAGGTCCTAGCGCTTGTTCTTCGAGCGTTCCAGCTCGGCCATCCCAAAATTGAAATCGACTATAGGCCGAGTTGATTACGGTTGGGGCGCTCCGTCCACCTCGTTTGCCACCTACCCCTGCAGCGGTCGCTTCGCCATTGGACCACCCTTTATCTGGTTGATGGCACGAAGCGCAACTTACCGTGTTGTCTGCGGACAGTCGCGGATCGAAATAGAGCTGTTTTCCCAACGCTACTTTAGCGTCGGTCATCTCGTTGTCTTTCGGAACGGGCAACGCTGGCAGGCCAGTCGGTACGGGCGGAAGTTGGCCCATGGCACTGGATACCAGGGTCGCGAAAAGTAAGAAAATAGAACTGAGACGGACCATATTTTTGGCATCTCCCAAGGGACTTCAAAGGGCGGCAGGGAAGCTGACTGCGGAAGTGAAAGCAGTTGCAAAGTAGGCTGCAACTTCTGGATATTGTCCCCAATTGCTCCCGACTCGACAACCGCCCTGTCAAAGTCAGCAAATCCACGTAAAAAGCTAAAACCGTTGGACCGCTCAGTAGATGCAATCATCGCAAGTTATCGCCAGTTATCACCATTTGAATCACGGGATTCGCAAGCTAGGAAAAGCTACAAGAATCCGGCTTAATCATTCCCTATGGAATGTGGTTAAAGAGCCAGCGCATGACGGGATCAAGGCTGCGATAGTATCCGATCGTTACTGCCAAACCCGTAGTCCAGGCCATTATCTTGGCAACCGAGAATTGCAGTTTACCTTTGGGTTGATTTCGATCCCATAAATCGTGCTCCATCCGCTGTACGCACCAAACGATAGTACATATCAGCAGGATTATTCCGATTAGAAAAACAAAGTAGCCTACCAAGAGCATTCGAGCAAAAAGGCAGAGCATGTGAATCCAAATAAGCAGGTACATGCAACAGCCAATATTTAGTCTGCCCCACGCTTCGGGCCAGTGTCTACGCTTTATTGCAAAGCCGACCCAGGTTGCGCAGGCAACCATGGGAGGCGCGATTGCTAAGAAATTTCCAACCTTGTCTTCTAAGTTGTAGTCAAAAAACTCCGGTAGAAATACGACTGCGACGAGAGCCAAGATGGATGATAGTTCTGCAAAAAACAATCCAATAAAAAGGCTTCGAC
>JANMNK010000283.1:0-5450 GCA_031373875.1 Pirellulaceae bacterium
GACGCGTTCCTTTCAAAATTGAAATTGGTGACCCAAGCCGTTCTGAATTCATGGTCCTGCTGCAAGGCGCCTGCGCATCATTCGGGATCGCTTGGCGGCCAGACATTGCCGAACAATTTGTGGACAAGTACTACCTTGAAACTCGCCGTCCGATGCGACGATGTCATGCACGGGATTTACTTTATCAAGTTCGCTGTGTCTGCATGTATCGAGGTGAACGCCCCGAACTACGCTTGGATTTGCTCGATCAAGCCTGCAGGAATTATTTTGGCTCCAATCCATTTACCGGGGCAGTCGCGGAAGGGGTGAATCTATCAACGGCAGCTTCCGTCGGCAAACATGCTGCTAGTCATCCTGGAAACAAGGAAGAGGTTGATAGAACATGCATGGTTGCAATTCCGAATGAAAACGAAGGTTCGATTATGCCGAACATCGGAAGAGATTTTTCGTTACCTATCAGTCCCTTGGCATTTTCAGAGTGACGAATCGGTCAAGGTAAAACATGTCCATTTCTTCAGTTAATGCGACCGCCGGTTTCGAGATCGTTCCGGGCTACGTGCTACAACGAAAAATTGGGAGCGGTGGATACGGCGAGGTCTGGCTGGCAGACGCGCCTGGGGGACTTCGCAAAGCCGTCAAACTCGTCTATGGCACGATGACGGAAATGCACGCCATGAACGAATTGCGGTCGCTGCGCCGCATTCTCACTGTTAACCATCCCTTCCTTCTGTCCTTGGAACGCATCGAGGTCGTCGACGGACAACTAATCGTCATTACTGAATTGGCCGATGCCAGTTTGCTTGACCGATTCCACGAATTCAAGTCCAAGAACGAATGTGGAATACCGCGTGATCGGCTTCTACATTATCTACGAGACGCTGCAGAAGCGTTGGATTTTTTGTGTCAGCGTCACGATCTCCAACACCTCGACATTAAACCGGGGAACTTGCTCTTGCTGGCAGACCGCGTCAAAGTCGCGGACTTCGGTTTGGTTAAAGATATTCACAATCATTCGTTGTCGATGGTCTCTGGCCTGACTCCGACCTACGCGTCACCCGAGCTTTTCGATGGTCGACCTGGCCGATACAGCGACCAATACTCGCTAGCGCTCGTCTATCATGAATTGCTGACTGGCCAATTGCCGTTCACCGGCAAAACAGCCGCACAGATTGCTTCGGAGCATCTACACAAAGCTCCCAATCTTGAAGCCTTATTGCCCTATGATCGTCCCGTAGTACAAAAAGCGCTCTCTAAAAAACCATCGCAACGCTACTCAAGTTGTTTAGAATTTATCGACAGTCTGATTCACGCCGGAATGGCTGTTGAACCCGCGAGCAAGACCAATGCAACCGAGAATCGAGCACGTTACTCTCGACCCTACTCGACAGACAGTGCATCGCATTCGGAGGAATCCGGAGAGCGCCTCGGTAGCCATGAACCGTCTTCTGCACCCAAAACGATTTGTATTTCCGACAACGAAGTCGAGTTTTTGTCTCCATTGGATGGAGAATCCAAATGGGATGACTGCCCGTCCCCGGTCTTGTTTATTGGTTTAGGAAAGACGGGTGGCGCGGTGCTCTCGTCACTTCGAAGCAAACTAACTCGACTTGGTTTAAACCTAGACGAGCAATTCCAGTTCGATTGGCTTTTTTTCGACACCGATATCGATACCACTGCTGAAATGACCGACGAGGGCACGCAGGGTCGCTTGCCTCGCTCCTCATGCATCTCGCTGCCCATTCGTACCGCAGAAGATTATCGTAAAGTTACTGATCGTCGATTTGCACCGATAAGTCGACGATGGCTATTCAATGTTCCTCGTTCGGAAAAGACGGAAGGCATTCGCCCCATCGGCATGCTGGCCTTTCTCGATCACGCTCGAGACTGCATGGAAATTATTGATGAACGAATCGGAGAATTCAAAGATCGTTTCACGCGACAACAGCTAGGTGACTCCTGCCGTATTTACTTAGTCGCATCGAGTCACGGCGGAACGGGCGGAACGATTGTCAACGAAATTGCATTCCTGCTTCATGAAGCCCTGTCAAAGCACTCGCTTCGGTCGACCATCCAATTAGTACTGACTATTGCACAGGAACGCGAATCCAGCGATGGCAGCGTGGAATCGGCCAGCGCTCGGGCGTGCCTTACCGAAATTGCACATTACATGGGAAATGGGGGCCTGCATCCGGGTGTACCATGCTTACCTCCCTTCCAAGCGGCCGCACGGCCGCCGATGGATTATGTCTATCTTGTGGATGGCGGAAATCTTGGGAATCACGCCGATTGGGATACCAGCATTCAAAAAGCTGCCGAGTTCTTGATGCTCGACGGCTGCAGCGGCCTCGGCAAACAGCTCGATCGAGAACGATTGGCCACAGTACAACTCGCGCAAAACGAAGTGGAACATGAATGGACGCCTTGGCTAAGGACTTGCTCAACTGCCGAATTGCGGTTGCACCTGCGCAAGCCGCCACAAGAAGTTGGCAAGCAAGTGGCTCACGAATTGTTATGCGATTGGTCGGAACAAATCCAACTCGACCAGAATCCCAAGAACTGGGAAGACGTTGATTCTCCTGAAAAAGTAGAACAAATCACCAGGTCGATCCAGCAACTATTTGTCGACGAAGGATGGACTGCCGAAGCTTGGACCGAGAATCTGATTCACGCTTACTCCCGATCCCCTGCTCGTCCTTGCAATTCTCCAGCAACCCCTGATGACCAAGCCGACGATAATGTCGAAGCTGACGTGATCAAACCATTGTTAGTAGATGTTGCTGGACCATCGGGGATGAGTATCGAAATGGCTTCCCATCAAGTTCGTGAGATCTTTGCAACGACGATAGCATCGCTTCGTCGGTGGATCGAACAGGAATGCGGATCGAATGGCGAAAAATGGAGCCAGTTAACGTATTCACTGACCCAACTCAATAAAAAGTTTGTGATCGAGTCAAAGAAGCTGCAAGAGATCGCCGATAGACTCGGACAAAAAATCTTGACGCTCGATGTCGAATCCACCGAGGCGCAATCTCACAAGATTGCGGATGCGCGATTCTTTGCCAAGATCCATGAATTGGGTGCTTCCTTGTTGGTTCGACTAGCCAATTATGTCATGCAAATGCGCACTCTCTGGTCGATGGACTCCGACTCCGTGCTCCGAGGACTTCAACGGGAAATCGACAAGACGGATCCTCACGATGCACACGGGAATACAAACCACTTTGATTGCGAACTTGCCATCCTAACTCAGACTCTAAAAAATCTGGTTCGACCACAACTTGATGAATTCGTCGCTGACCGTCTTAGGATGCACCTCTACTCGTTGTGGAATTGGAATTCGGACTCTTTCAAGGCTCTCGATAGTTCATCTTTAGTGTCAGGTCTGAGCCCAAAGATTGGCTCCATGCGACGGATATCTCTTGAGCAATTCACGACGTTCTGTATCGAGCAAGTTCGTAAAGTGGCCACGGAAAGAGGATGGTACACGGAATCAACAGTGGAAAGGAATGATCACCCTTCGTTGCTTCAACAGATACGTGAAGCCCAACCACGACTGCTTCGTTTGGGTGGAGCACGCCGCGATATCCTGGCCGTTCCACCTAGCCTAGCTAAATCGAATGTGCATATTCATTGGCGGCAATTAACTTCCGAATTCGTTTCTGTCGTCGAAGCCAGCGAGATTCAAAATCCGCTATTTCTTTCAGACGGCGAGCGGCTTAGCCTGTCTCAAATCGCGAACTTGATCTGCCTTCCAAGCGATGAGTGCCTGCAACTAACGAATCGGCTCCTCAGCCGAAATGACGTCGAATGCCAGCCTCTCTAAGCTCATCAGCGGTTGCCTGTATATGAATCCATTGCTTAGTCGCTGAGCGTCAGACGTTGTCGATCTAAGCGAGCCCAACCAGAAACGTTCTGAAACGTGAATTTATCTTGAAATTCTCATGGTCTTTGCGTTTTTCGTCTGAACTTTTTCCTTTTCCATGTTGCACCCTCGCCCCACTTACCGAAATTTAGTGGTACATTACTTTTTAGTGTCGTTTCAAGCCGAACGAATTTTTGGCACACTAAATGCTAAACGGCGATTTTTTCCAAGTGCCTAAGTCGTGATTTCAATGATTACACATGCCACCCAAATGGAACTCAAAGATTTAAACTCCATCCACGAGAGCACCCCCCCTCGTTATCCGAAGAGCAGTATCTTGCTTCATCAGACTTCCTCCCTCTGGGAGTCCAAGTTTGATACTGTTGCCAACGCCATCGGAGCGGAAATGGTTTATGTCCCTACTTGGGATTCCGTCCTTTCTGCTGCGCGTCGTTTTGACGCTTCATGTCTTGTTGTCCCGTTGCAACCCGAAGGTCCGCTTCACTTCCTATCGAATTGTCGCAACGAAGAACTGCCTCTGTCCATCGTATTCGTTTTGGAAGACGCGACTGCTATGCAAGTCATAGAACTCATGCAGTTAGGCGCAGCAGGCATAGTCTCTGTTACCGATGCTGACCAAGACATCCAATCTCAACTCGATCGAGTCCTCACCCAAAACCGCGAACGACAAAAACAATTCGATCAAGTTTGCCAAAAACGTGGGCGGATCGCTCGCTTGAACGACAAAGAGAAAGCCGTTCTAAAAAGCGTCTTAATGGGACTTCCCAACAAAGCGATTGCCAAGAAACTGGAAGTCAGCCAGCGCACGATCGAATCTCGCCGACACGACATTTTTCAAAAGACCGAAACGGGAAATTTAGTCGCTCTGGCTAAGCTCGTTTTTGAAGCCAACTTGGAATTTAATCACGACGGTCACGATCCCCAGTTCGATTCGGCGGACGAATCGAATCAAGTCGCCAGCGAATAGTTGCTACTCAAGTGGCATTCATATTTGCCGGCTGTCCGTATCACTTCCCAGGGTCCGTTGCATCCTGAAATTGTAAAAACGAAATCAAGTCCCGCATTTCCTCTTTCGTAACTTTCAGATTCAATTCCGTCGGCATTAGCGATTTGCCCTGTGTTTGAAGCTGCTCCAAATTCGATCGCAGAACGACAATACGTTCGCCTCCCGACACGGCGAAGACAATTTGTGATTCGGACTCTTCCTGAATCACGCCAGCGATGACTCGGTCACCGTCAACCAACGCGACGTAAGCCATGTACTTGGAGTCGACTTCGCGATTTGGATCTAAAATCGTGGTAACTAATTGCTCAGGGGACTTTGTGGCAAGCTGCATTAGGGGCGGCCCGACATCGGAACCGATTCCACGTATTCGATGACATGCCGCGCACTCGCGCCGGAAAACTTCTTGGCCTCGTGCTCTCGAACTCACGTCTTGCGGGAGGTCCTGGACTGCAGCAACATACTCCTCCATGATGGCTGGATTGATCTGTTCAGCATTGGCAAGGAACTTCTTTAACGGCTCCGCCAGATCGCTTGCAACCGATGCGATTAACGCTTGCTGCA
>JANMNK010000284.1:0-6225 GCA_031373875.1 Pirellulaceae bacterium
CCAAACCGCGAATGCAGATCATGCCAACCCGATACGCAGCCAGGCACGCTCCAGGACAGCGGGCCATCAAGCGGGATTTGCTCTAGTTTGCGAGCGCGTAACTCGGCAAGCAACAGATCGCGTGGACTGCGGCCGCTGGCGTTTAGGCCATGCAGCTTTTTTGTTTTGGCTTCCCATACGATCGCAAAAAGATAGCCACCGATGCCGCAACTCATCGGCTCGACGACTCCCAATACGGCATTCGCTGCAATCGCGGCATCAACGGCGGAGCCTCCCGACCGGAGTACGTCGATGGCGGTTTGGGTTGCGCGGACATCGCTCGTGCAAGCCATTCCGTTGCGAGCATAGACTACGGACCGGCTTTGGTGGATCGGTCCGTTTGTTGGGCGATCGTAGGCAGCAATCGGAGTGGACTCGGTCTTTGTTGCATTACCAAGTTGCTGACCTTGAGCAACGTACTTCGAACCCGTCATTAGTATCATGAGAAGACTCCCAGCGACAATTTTCGAACGGTTCATGATGGAACGACCTCGTACACTTGGTAAGCATGGGATGCGCGGTGATTGTGGACTATGTTCGTGCCCGCCAAAACCTAGTTTACAGTTCTTTCGGACAAGCAATCTGGACGAGTCGAAAATTGCTTGGGCGGGGCGAGAGCTGCCAAGTTTCGGACTCAAACTCAAACCAAGCGATCGCTGCGGTAGGCATTGCCGAAAACGTTTCGCCGAGCGAAGAAACCAGCGACTCCAGACCAGGATTGTGGGCAACTAGTAGCAGGCTGTTGTGCAGCGAGCTTACCTGCTCGATCGACTCTATCAGAATCCCTGGAGGAGCATGATACAGTCGTTCGATCCATTGCGTCGGTCCGCGATATTGTAGTGTTTGAGTAACGATTTCCGCAGTTTCGCGCGCTCGGCATGCAGTGCTGGACAGCACAATATCAGGAACCAAATCGTGCTCCGTTAGCCACTCTGCCATGAGCGGTGCGGACCGTCGGCCGCGAGGATTGAGTGGGCGTTCAAAATCGGAGAGCGTCGCGTCATTCCAATCGCTTTTGGCATGCCGCATTAGCAAGAGAGTTTTTTTCATAAGTCCACGATTTCTAGATTCGAACTACGATTCATGAGTCCCGTCTTGCTCGGACGCCCAGAATATTCTGCGACGTATCGCGGGACGGCGTACCCTGGCAATCGCGATTCAAGCTCCGTTATCAACTCGCGTCCCCGTTCCACGGATACTTGAAAATGTGACGCTCCTTGGACGGGGTCGAGTTGATGCAAGTAATACGGAACCACGCCCAAATCGATCAATCGCTCTGAGAGCTCAAACAACGTTTGGGCATTATCATTAACACCTGCGAGTAGCACTGACTGGTTAAGCAAGACAGCCCCGGCCCCACGTAATTTTTTAATCGCATCGGCGACTTGATCATCAAGCTCACTCGCATGATTTGCATGAAGCACCATCCATTTCGTAAGTCGAGTTGACGTAAACCAACTCAGCATCGCGTCACTTATGCGCTGCGGCAAAAAGATCGGCAGACGCGTATGAATCCGGAGTCGGCATAGGTGAGGTATGTCGCTGAGATGATTCACCAGCCAAGCCAGTTTGCTATCGACAATCGTCAGTGGATCGCCACCGGATAGAATCACTTCGGAAATCGTCGTGTCTTGCCTAAGGTATTCCAAAGCCGGAGTCCATTCGTCCTTTGAACTTGGTTGTTCGCTGTATGGGAAGTGTCGCCGGAAACAGTAACGACAATGAACCGCACACGCGCCAGTGGTAATCAACAAAGCTCGACCTTGATATTTGTGCAACACTCCCGTGGCGGATTGCGCGTCGAGATCTCCAACTGGATCGCTTACGAATCCCGGCACGGTTTTCATTTCGTCGGCTAAAGGTAGGACTTGTCGGAGTAGGGGATCATTCGGATTGCCGATCTCGATGCGTTCAACGAATTCTTGTGTGACAAATAACGGGAAATCTCGAGATGCCTCTTGGGCTTGTACAGCCCACGACTCGGGCAACGCAAGGCGCCGCGCCAATTCAAAAGGATCGCGAATCGAACGGGCTAAAGCACGCTGCCAACCAACTGGCTCGGTCTGTAAAAGTGTCGGAGTTTCAGTTGGCAAAGCGGTGACGGGCATGGTGCGAGGCTGTGAAGATTGTTGTAGGAGACGTAGGAAAATGGGAACAAATCGCAAGCGACAGGGATGCTGTGTTCAAGCCGACTTTGCGATGCCGTTTGCGCTCGAGCATAAGTGAGTTGGACTGCACCTCATACTAACCTGCGACATTAGCTGATCGTAAAGGATCGACAACTTTTATTGCAAGCGTCGAAAACGCTTAAAGGCTACCAGAAGTCATTACGGAGCAGAATTGCCGACGACAGTTGATCGTTGTTGTTGCATTGAATAGCTAGATTTGCGGGAAACATCGCGCGGATGGGTCTTTTGTGGCCAAAAAGAGTGGTTTTGATTGACAATAACCTGTAGATCAGACTTCGCAGAAATCGCCCTTCAAGCTAAAATTCTCGATTCGTATTTTGGCATGCCGAAGACGCGTGAGTGACTCGGCCAATTATGAGTTCATTATTTTGGGACAAGTGTTGTGGGGACGTACAAAACAAGCGATTTCAAAAAAGGCATCAAAATCCAAATCGATGGTGAGCCGTATTTGATGACAGAAGTGCAGTTTGTAAAGCCGGGCAAAGGTAATGCGCTTTACAAATGCCGTATGAAGAATCTCGTGCGCAATACGATGTTGGATCGAACTTACAAAGGCGGCGATGAGCTCGAATCGGCCGATATTGAAGAAATCGATACACAATATCTTTACCGCCAAGGCGACGTTTTTGTCTTCATGGATACGGTCTCCTTTGAACAATACGAATTGAGCGATTCGCAAGTCGATGACAATTGGAAGTATCTCAAGGAAGGGATGGCTTGTACGATGATGTTGTACAATGGCAACCCAATTATCTTTGCGCCTCCCAATCACGTTGAACTCAAAATTGTGGAATGCGATCCAGGTGCCAAGGGCGATACGGCCACCAACGTGACCAAATCCGCCAAAGCAGAAACGGGCGGCGAATTCTCCGTTCCCGGTTTCATCAAGGAAGGCAACGTTATCAAGATCGACACGCGCACTGGCGAGTACATCGAACGAGTCAGCAACTAGTGCTGTCTCAATTGTTCGAGTCTTGTGTGGCTTCGCATCGAATGTCATGGCAAGCAAGCCACTAACAGGCAGGCTGTTAACTTGTGAGATCCTACATGCACGATCGGCATCGAGTCGGTCGTGCAATGAGCAAATTATCCTGATGACGTGGCCTTGGAAGAAGGGGCTTGCTGGTGTCTAGATTTGCTCAAACAAAAAAATGCGGACGGCCATTTCGAATATGGGCTTTCGTTTTAGCTCTAGCCGTTACGCTTCCGGCTTGCACGGACAATTCGGAAAAAAAACCAAAGACAGCATCGCACGCTGTCACCATAAAAAACAAACAAGCGGCCACGCGAACGGCTAGTCCGTCTGCAATCCGATGGTCGCTACCTCTGGGCGAAAAAGGACTTAACGCAGTCTACCGGAACGGGCAAGAGACTCGCCATTTTTCGATAATCGAGACGCTGGGCGGCGGCGTGGGAATATTCGATTTTGAACGCGATGGACATGAGGATATCTTCCTGCCCGGCGGTGGTTACTGGCGGGCGGACAATACGACAGCGGGCTCACCGCATTCTCTTTTACGAAATATGGGCTCACTAAATTTTATCAACATCGCTAGCGAATCTTTTATCTTGGAAAGCAATGACTATTCGCACGGAGCGAACGTTGGTGATTTTGATCAAGATGGTTTCGCCGACCTGCATGTTTCCGGATTAACATCGAATCGCTTGATCCGCAATCAAGGCGACGGAACGTTTGAAGATGTTTCCGCCGATTGCGATCTCGTTTCCAACGGTTGGTCGTCCTCCTCCGCTTGGGGCGACTTTAACAAAGACGGACAATTGGATTTATACGTTGCGCATTACGTGAAATGGTCCGCAGGGACCGAGCCCCATTGCATCGATTCCCATGGTGAGCGTGATGTTTGTGGTCCGACCGATTTCCAAGGGCAGAACGATGTCTTGCTCTATCAAACTGGCGACGGCAAGTTCGAGAACGCGAGTTCCCGCATTCTACCAAGCCAGGGTTCGCGTGGACTGGGCGTCGCAGTTGGTGATTGGGACAGCGACGGCGATTGCGATATCTATGTTGCAAATGACGCGAATCCCAATTTTCTTTTTTCTAATCAATCCGATGGGACGTTTGACGAAAAAGGTGTTTCCAGCGGAACCGCGTTGGGCAGCAATTCGTTTCCCGACGGAAGCATGGGAATTGGCGTCGGCGATTTTGATGGCAATTTGCATCCGGATTTTCTCATTACCAACTTCGATGGGCAATACAGCGAACTGTATACGAATCAGGGCAAGGAATATTATCGGTTGGCGACTCGTACTGCGGGGCTTATGGCTTTGGGAAATGGAACTGTCGGGTGGGGTATTGTTTGGAGCGATGCGGATTGCGATGGTGACGAAGATGTCATGTTCTTGACCGGGCACCCATCCTACGGTTCTCAGCATCGCAGTTCACTTCAGAAACCGGTCTTCCTGGAAAACGAACTCGGCCGACGATTGATCTCACGGGGTTCCGAGGTTGGAGATTTTTTTAGCGGCGCTGCGCAAGGACGAGGTTTGGCGATGGCGGATTTTGACCTAGACGGCGACTTCGATGCAGTCGCATCCCACATCGAACAGCCCGCGCAACTACTTCGAAACGATTCGCAGCCACTCGGCAGTTATCTCCAAATCGAACTTATTGGAACTGTCAGCAATCGGGACGCCATCGGAGCAATCGTGGAATGTCAGGTGGGCTCTCAGAAATTCATTCGTCATCGTTTCAGCGGAGCAAGCTACTGTAGCTCCAACAGTCCGGTCTTGCATTTTGGTTTGGGCAAGAACGACAAAGTCGACCTGATATCGATAAAATGGCCAGCGGGAAATTCGACGTTGCTGAAAGCTGTGAATGCCAATTCCCGAATTCAAATCGTCGAAGGGCAATCGCCGCTCGAATAATCGTGAATCCAAGGATGTAAGCTCGGATTCGAGGATGGTATTCTGACCGATTTTTTCCAACCAATAAAAAACGCTTTGGCGGAAACCAAAGCGTTTGAATTCGATAAAAATCAAATCTGCGAAGCAGCCTATTTCTTCTTCTTCTTTGGATCGGCTTCTTCTTCCTTCTTCACTTTCTTCTTTTTCTTAAGCGAAATCTTCGGCACGCGGACCTTTGGCATACCGACTACCGATTGCTCGTCGGTCCATTTATTCAGGTCTTGTAATCGCTTGATCCGTTCAGCACGAGTCAAAACATTTCGGCTCTTAATCGCTCCAGCGCGAACTTTAAGGCTCTTATCTAAAGTCATTCCAACACTCCGACGAATGGACGATATCTTTGGGAAGCCCGGCATTTTAAGGGAATTAGCGTGGCTGTTCAAGGCAAATTCGAATCTTTTGTCGACGTTTCAGTCGTCAAATAGGTACAAAATCGGCGGTAACCCCCCTTCCTGACAAGTTTTTCCACCAAAGCGTCACTTCCCGCCAACCTCAGAATCCATCGCAGTTGCTCGGTTTGCAACGCTATCAGTCGTTTTGCGTGAGAATTAGCAGTCAGACTTCGTTGGTGCGACTGGCGTTGGTACGCATGATTGCGAACAATACTTGAGAAATTGTGTTCAGATCAGGTGGTAGGTCGCACGAACTCTGTTGCGAAGTTTTAGAAAATAAAACGCACCCAGGGAGTTAACCATTCGTAATAATCCGAATTCGCGGTAGAGCGTTCGAAGTCCGGCGGATAACGCTTGCCAATCGGCTAACCGCAACGCAAAATGATTCCTGTGGCTTTTCTAATTTATCACTCGCAGCATCGGTGGCTAGATGCAGTCAACGACAAGATGGCGTTGGTTCGTTTACTCGCTGATGGCGTTGGCGTTAGCACTTGTACCAACGTATTTTCTGCTTCCGGTTTGGATCGCTTCGAATGCTCAGAGTGCCATCCTGGCTGGCGATGCAAAGAATCAGATACAACGCCTTAACACTTGGGAAAGCGTGCTGGGAAAAAATGCAAGGTTCGAGTTCGCACGAGCTGAAGCCTATCGAAAATTAGCCGATCCCCTTCGCTTGGAAA
>JANMNK010000347.1:0-2170 GCA_031373875.1 Pirellulaceae bacterium
ATGTCGAGTAAAGTTCGCAATTTTGCGGTCAAATTGTAAGATAGCCATGGCGGGCTAAGCTCGACCTCAACGAACCAAATTGTCGTCCAACCTGTTAACGACTCTCCCGCAATGACAGCGATGGGAGTCCGATAAATTACACTCTAAACGGCTCCGTCGTTCTGCTTTCTTCCACAATCGGGGTTACCGATCTTGATAGCACCCACTCTGCAGACGGTGTCCAACGCATTGCTTTCAGCCAAAGATCAAACAGCGGAAACAGTCTCCTGCGGTCCGGTGTTTTCGCGTTCGATTCAAACGATAATCTCATTTCGCGTTGTGAAGGGCGACACGGCAAACTACTTGTTACAATGACGACAAGAGCTATCGTTGTCGGTAGTTACCCAACACCGTGAGAAATACGGAACCAATCGGCATGGAAAAAGTCGCGATCTTTGTCGACGTGCAAAATATTTATTACACGACACGGCAAGCTTTCGGCCGTCAATTTAACTATCGAGCCTTTTGGTCACAAGTCACCGCCGATCGAGATGTCCGGTCTGCCATTGCATACGCTATTGAACGCGACGATGGAAAGCAACGAGGGTTTCAGCAAATCTTGCGCGATATTGGATTCGAGGTAAAGCTCAAGCCCTATATTCAACGCCACGACGGAAGCGCAAAAGGCGACTGGGACGTCGGCATAACACTGGACATGCTCGAGCTTGCCGAACAAGTCGATGTTATCGTTCTAGCCTCAGGCGACGGCGATTTTGACTTGGCGATTAAGCGACTCCAAAATCGATATCGCATCTCAACAGAAGTCTACGGCGTCCAGCAACTTACAGCGAATTCGTTGATTACCGCGACGCAAAAGTTTATCGCTATCGAAGATCAACTACTTCTGACTTAGCCATAAATCCGCCTGTAACAATAATTATTGCAGCAAGTCCCCAACACCAGTGGTCACTCCACTTCCAAACCCAGAACTTCACAGTCGTTGGCTGCAATCGAGTCCCAACTAGAAAAATCTTATTTGAAAATAGTCGCATCGTCAGCGACTTCGTTTCATCGCGTTGTTATTCAGACTTTGCATTTGTTCCGTCTGGATCATCGGGCGCGGCGGCCCTCCATTCGTCAGCCGTACGAAAATCGAACCAAGGAAACCTAGCAACGATCTTATTTGCGGATTCGTCATCCGTACCGTCGAGATGAACATCTGATTCATGGCAAATCAACATACAAACGCCCGAATCCGGCGATTCAACAAGCAAATCGGAGCTACACGTTACGAAAATCCGTTGTTCAATAGAATCCTCGTTGAAGTACGGGAACACATCAAGTGCAACCGACATAGGTTTGTACCACAGTTCAGGATGAAGGTTACACCCCAGCCGTACGATACTGTCAAGTTCCGGTTTCCATAGTTGTCTCGCATGACCGAAGGAAACGCATCAATAAACTCGCGTTAAGGCGATGGAGACATAGGCGGAACTGATTTTTGCGCCAAAGTTGGGCATCGTGAACCTTTAAGCAATAATATCACGCGTCAGTTGGCAAGTGCGACAGTTTCTCAACTTCAAATCCGCCCTATTCGCGAACCCGGATCGAATATCACAAAGTACATACAGCTTTAGAATAAGCTATGTGTTCGCTACCGGCCTCGGGATTCCCAGCGTTGCGTCACAATATTTTTTCATTGAACGATTGACATTCGTCTCCTGTCGCAACTGGACGAGCGCTGTGAAAGCATCCCGCCCTCAGCTTTGACGCGATGTGAAGGATCGTTTTCCATCATGCACACGCCTCGGGCTACACAATGAATAATGACTGTCCGACGGGACACCAATTTCGGAGTCCACTACCGTTTTGGGGCGATCAGCAAATCGCGAGTAGCATCAACGCCGCACATCTCACATTCACTTCTTTTTCTGCCTGAGAAGCTCCATGGCGCTTCAACACAGTTTTTACCAAACCGCCACAACCCGCAAAGCTGAGCATCCGGCGAGACTCTGCACCAAACCCGACTCGCAAACGTAGCACCAACCCGCCTCTTAATCTACCACTCCTGCAAAAAAACTTCCCCCCCTCGCCCCAGTCTTCTGCAGGTCGTCCGATTTAGATTTGCGGGAAGCAGCTATTGCTAGCCAAAAAAATGACCTTTGTGAAATGGTAGGGCATCGAGCATATT
>JANMNK010000363.1:0-7597 GCA_031373875.1 Pirellulaceae bacterium
GCTAAAAAAAAACGCCAATGCTGCCGCAGGAGACAGTGGATCTGCTGTCGCAGCGCCTTCCTGGAGCAAGATTGCAACACCCAGCCCACTTCCGCCGATGTACTCTCGCAACAGGCTCGCGTCCAACGAGACGGAAGTTGATCGTCCAGTAGTCAAGTCGACGCGGAGATATCGTCCGTGATAACCTGCGGTTGGTAGTTGTGTCATCCGCCCCCATCCAATGACAACAGCAGAACGGCGTCGCCCTCGTTTAATTTCGTCGCGGGATCCGTAACAAACATCTCGCCTCGCAAGTTTGCGATGTAGGATGGTTTCAATGTTCGGCCATCCATGCACGACTCTCCCAAAACAGGAAAACGGCGAGCTAAATCAAGAAAGACTTCGCCTAAAGTCGAACCATTGGCAATTGTGTGAGACACACCGGCGCGGGCTCGCGGTATTCCAAACAGTTCAACGGTAACTTGCATTTAGAAGTGTCCAATAAAGCCCGATCGCTCTACAATCTCAACGAAGTTATTGTAGCCACACACGACGCTTTGAGCAACTTATCGACTGTAAGCTTGAGCGTTTAGCCAGCCTTTTAATCATGCGAAAAATAATGACCAGGCCAAACTCAAATGCCAAGCACCCAGATGTCCGCATGAAAGGCTTTGCAAGTCGTTCGACGGTCGAAGAAGCCATTCAGTGGATTGACTCGACCCGGTCGAAATTCAATAGCAGACCTACCGAACTCATATCACTATTCGAAGCCACTTCGCGCGTCCTTGCCAGCGATGTCGTCAGCGCTGTCAATGTACCTGGCTTTGTCAGATCGATGATGGACGGTTTCGCGGTTCGAGCAGAAGAGACCTACGGTGCTACGACAGCGAACCCACTGCAGTTTGATGTAATCGGAACGTGTCTGCCCGGTACTGCATTTTCCGGATCCGTGTTGCCTGGACAGGCGGTTCGCATCATGACCGGTGCTCCGGTGCCCGTCGGTGCAGACGCAGTGTTGCCAGTAGAATTTACGGAAACACGCGAGGATACGTTGCTGGCTATGGGTGAAGTATCCGCTGGTAAGAATGTTGGCGTAGTTGGCGAAGATGTAAAAAGTCATAGCGTCGTGCTTGGTCAAGGAAGACTACTCCGACCGCAAGACATAGGCGTAATGTCTTCCATCGGTTACAGCACCGTCAACGTCATCGCCAAGCCGCGAGTTCGTATAGTAATCACAGGCAATGAGTTGCTGCCTAGCGGAACGCTTCCCACGAAATATCAAATCGCAGACTCCAACGGTCCGATGCTGCATTCGTTAGTCGCCCGAGACGGTGGCGTGCCGATCATGAGTAGCATCATTCCGGATGATCGCGATTTATTGTTAGCCGCCATGTTAGAACCCGCCGATATCGTCCTCGTTTCCGGGGGATCAAGTGTTGGCAAAGATGACCACGCCCCTCAACTGCTTGCAGAACATGGGACGCTTGCGATTCACGGCATTGCCATGCGACCCAGCAGTCCAGCCGGCATAGGGCAGCTCAACGGTCCATTAGTGTTTTTGCTGCCTGGAAATCCAGTGTCTTGCTTGTGCGCCTACGATTTCTTCGCAGGTCGCGCAATTCGTGCGATGGGCGGTCGGAACATCGACTGGCCCTATCGGCGATTAAAGGTCAAGTTGACACGCAAGCTGGTTTCTACGGTTGGACGTGTTGACTACGCGCGAGTCAAAGTTGACGGTGACGCAGCAGAACCGTTGGCCATCAGCGGGGCTTCGATCCTCACATCCACTACACAAGCCGACGGTTTTGTCATCGTTCCCGCAGATTGCGAAGGGTACGCTGCACGGACGGAGGTCGAAGTTTTTCTTTATTAGCAATGTAAAGAGAAATCGCCTGGGCTGTAGATACGCGAGAGACTGTTAGACGACCGCATAGCTCGACAAGCAACCTTTACTCTCGAACATTGAACCGATCGGAGTCTTCACGAGCACGGCCAATTACTCAAGATAGCAATTGCCCTCAAGCATGGTCGTTACAGGCGAGGACAGGGTATGCGTAAAAAACGCTGACAGGAAAATTACTGCGCAAGTCCTGTGATTTGGCCATCACTAGTAACGTCGATTCGCTTGGCCGCTGGATCACGAGGCAGGCCAGGCAGGAGGCTGATACCTTCGGTGAGTGCCAAGACATAGCCCGCACCACCCGCCAATCGCACTTCGGTAATTGGCAACTGAAAACCAGTGGGCCGACCAAGCAACTTCGCATCGTGTGACAGCGAATACTGGGTCTTGGCGATGCATACGGGAAGGTTTCCATAACCCAGTTGTTTGAACTCGGCAAGTTTTTCTAAGACTCCTGGGTGAAACTCAACGCTCGCGGCACCAAATAGTTTTGTAGCAATACTGGAAAACTTTTCTTGATAGGATGCGTCGAGCGGATATATCGGCGTGAAATGACTTGGACAAGCACACGCGTCCACAACCGCGTCCGCCAATTCCAATGCCCCTTCGCTGCCTTGGCTATAGGCATCGATCACGGCAACTCGTTCCGCTCCCAGTTCGGTTGCAAGCTCACGGGCCAATTGCAACTCCGCCGGTGTGTCTGTCGGAAATCGATTGATCGCAACGACAGTTGGAATTCCGAATTGCTGTAAGATTGCCAAGTGCCCGGCCAGATTCTGCATACCATCCCGCAACGCGGACAAATCCTCTCCAAGCAACGAATTTGGCAGCGGACGACCAGCGCGAACTTCGAATCTTCCCGAGTGATATTTCAAGGCACGAATCGTACACACGAGAACTTCGGCACGCGGGACAACTCCCGATGTGCGACACTTAATATCAAAAAGTTTTAGAGCTCCATTGTCGGACCCAAAGCCGCTTTCCGTAACAACATAATCGGCAAGTCCCAGTGCCGTCAGATCCGCGACCACGGAATTATTGCCGTGCGATATGTTTGCAAAAGGACCTGCATGAACGATTGCCGGTGTGCCTTCGCAAGTCTGCACCAAATTGGGACGCGCCGCGTTGCGGAGCAATGCCGTCATAGCACCCGCTGCGCCAATCTGCTCCGCAGTCACATATTTTCCCGAAATTGACGGCCCCACCACGATCCGACCAAGTCGTTCGCGTAAATCTGCGAAGTCCGATGCCAACGAAAGAACCGACATGACTTCGGATGCAGCCGTCAAATCGAAACCCGTTTCGTATCGTGGAGCTTGGATCGGCTCGTCCAAGCCCACTTCGATATGAGCGAGCCCTTTGTCGTTCATGTCCAGAGCGCGCCGCCACGAAATACTGTTTGCATCGATCTTGGGATCCAATCCTCGCTTGGAATGGTTATCCAACATTGCCGCCAACAGATTGTTTGCAGCAGTTACCGCATGAAGGTCACCGGTAAAATGCAAATTGATTTCTTCGGTTGGAATGAGTCTCGATCGCCCACCCCCTGCACCGCCACCTTTGATACCGAAAACAGGTGCTAACGAAGGTTCGCGGACGTTGACGATCGAACGATAGCCTCGACGCGACAGTGCCATAGCCAAGCCGATGGATACGATCGTCTTGCCTTCACCCAATGGCGTCGGGTTAATTGCCGTCACGCCAATCAAATGGCCCATCGGATTCTGTTGCAGCCGAAGATGGAGATCCAAAGTGAACTTGCCAGCAAACCATCCATACGGTTCTACAGACTGGGCATCAAGTCCCAGATCGCTAGCTAACTGCTCGATCGGCCGAGGCCGAGCATTTTCTGCAAGAAGATTCATAGCAAGCGCGTCATACGTTGGCTTGGTTGCATATTGATAGACAGCCCGTTCGGCTTAGGCACATGAAATGCAAGTTGTCGCAAACGGCAAAGCTTCCAATCGCTCTTTGGCAATCTTCTTGCCGCAGTCAACACAAAGGCCATAATCTCCCGCATCGATCCGACTGATCGCAAGTTTAATTTCGTGAATTTCGTTCTCGGTCATATTGCCGATCTTCATGAGAACGTCATCATCCTCCGACTCGATCGCATTATCTTCCCAATCCGGATTGCCCGCGGAACTCACAGTCTTCTCAATATCCATGGTCCGTTCGTTGAGTTCGCGAAGTCGCTGTATCAACTGTGCCTTAAGCGCGGCATGATCACTCATCGATGTATCCTTTCAAGATATCGTCAACTAAACCAGGGATTGAACGGTCATTGTTCCTTGTCCCGCGGGCGATGGCAAGAGCGGATCGCTATAATCAATCCAGTTGGGCCTGCCTCATCGGCATATGAATTATTGGCGAAAAAAAGTAGTAAATTTTAGGCGTTCGAATCACTCGGTATCGATTAACGTCGGTTCCGACCTCGCCGCGCAAATGTACCTTCGTGCGTGTGGTCGACAAGCAAATCATCAAGCCAAACACCATCTGCCAAGGCACCAAAATGTTTGTTTTTGATTGGCAAGGACTGTTGCAAAGCAGACCCTTCGCCTTCGCCGCCACCAGGACCTTGGCGGTTGAGTTCGTTGATCACAAGCAAAGCATCGATAGGAAAAGCGAATCCATCGCCGTTTACATCTAGGAACGGAAGACTTGGATCGGTTTTGGGCAGATATCTTTTGGTAACAGGATCTTGATACTTGCGAGCGTTCAGTTCGTTGATCACGAGCAACGCATCGATCGGGAAGATCTTGCCATTGTTATCAACGTCCTCGGCCTTAGTAACATTTTGCCAAGAAAGCTGTTTCACTACCGTAACCGCATCCGCAGTGGCTGGAGCAAGCTCCTGATGGCCGACGTTGTCTGTTGCCACGCTATAAAATCGATAAGTATGATCCAGCACGCCTGTAAACAACGCTGACGTCGTCGTTACATTATTTTTGAACAACTTGTATGGCCCGCCGTTGTCAGAAACAAAAACATCATACGAAGCAATTCCTGAACCATTCGCTTCATCTTGCCCCGCCCAATTAACTGTAAACGTTGTACCAACTTGACTTGGTAGCAAATCGACAGCGCTTGTAGCGGCTGCTACATCGAGCGTGTGTTTCACCTCCGGCGTTACAATTGCGGCATTGACGTCAAATACGATACTTGCAGTGTTCTTGATCGATGAACCGCTTGTCAACCCCGTCCTTGGACGTATCGAATACTTGAAAAATCCTTCGCCGTCGCGGTTAGCGTTGTTCACGGGCAAGAAACCCAAATCGAATTCTTGCGGCAGCTTGAGAGTAAGTGGGTCAAGTGTTCGAAATGTTGCCCGAATCTTGCGATCTGCACTGTTCACTTCGAATTTCACATAGACGAGCATGGGTTGGCCGTCAGGCCTGAGGTCGATTGTCTTTTCGTATTTGGAAAGTCCAGGTGGAATCGACCAGACGCGATTACTGAATCCGAACGAGGCGAATTCGAGCGTCGCAATATCCAAATTAGCGTCAAGCGCATCCACGACAAAGACCTCTTGAGCCGCAATCGTGGTAGCGTCTTTACGAACGTTTTCAAATTGAATTTCATAATCGAACAAGCCCGGTTGAATGTAACCGCCAGTTCCAAACCCGGCAGGGCCGATTTTCGCATTCGGATCCCAGGACGTCGCGATGGACGTTTGCGATCCGTCGCCTTCTTGAGATCCGGGCTCGGTTCCGGTTGGAGGCTTTTCAGTTCCCGGCACTTGACCTGGAGGAACTGTTGCTTGTGGCGGACAGCAGCCGTTCGCCGTGCATACGCCTCCGAGACCGCTTTCACCGTCAAGTGGTGGCGCGGCTGGCGAGCAACTCATTCCTATGTAAAATGTGGGGCCTTCACCTCCACCGCCTCCACCTGATGTTTTGCATCCGCACAACGAATTTAATCCTGAAATCGTTTCACGGGATTGTAAGATTGCTTTCCCGTACTTGAATTGACTTCTTTTTGCCTCCTCCATAGCACTGATAATGTGATCCAGGGATTGTATTTGTCCCTCCTTCGTCGTGGTGAGTGTTTCTTGAATTTGCAGAAGTTTTACAATCACCTTGGAAACTTCCTTTGCCCAACGTGCGCGGCCTCCGAACCAGAAATTGTCTTGCATCCATGCGGATCGTAGCCACCAAGTCGGCGGATTGTTAAGGGTACTGTAAATACCTCTTAACTGGTCAATCATCGACTCCAGCGAAGCAGTATTGATGGCAACTTTGGCTCCAGAAAAATCTCCGCTAGCAATTGCCGAGTCTATAGCTTCGATTTGCGCAATCGTTGCTTCCATGCCGGGACGATAATCATCGAATCGCCATTCCTCGTACCGGCTAACGGTCTTAGAAACCCACGTCACCCAATACGATCCGATCATTCCGTCGAGCTTAGCGAGGGATTGCCTGGCATCTCTAACGATGTTTTTGAAATCGTTGCCTTGCAGAGTCGAGTAGTCCTTCATCGACTCCTTGAGTGCGTCGTAGGCTTTGCGCCAGTCGGACAAAGCTCGGTCAGCGGCTTTCACGCTATCGTAGGCAGCCTTCAGTTTGTCTTCGTGAAATAGCAATATTTCCGTAATGCATTTTGCCGCTGCATCCGCAACCCTGTTCTTGTCGGGATGAAGACTATGTCTTGCTGGTTTCTCAAGCTGCGAAAACCAACCTGGCAGGGAAACCGACTCACCTGACCCGCCAGGCGCAAACGAATTGAGGATTGCGATCGACTCCGTTGTCAAGTCGACTCCGTTTATTACGGACCCGTTCGCAACAACGACAGTTCTAGCGGGAGACAACTTGAATCCTTGTGCAAACGCCACAACAGAAAACGAACCTGGTGGCAAACTCGCGAGAGTGTAATCCCCGTTATAATCGGAAAAAGTTTGATCGATTATCTCGCCAGATGAATCCAATGCCATGACAACGGCGGAAGCGACGGGACCAAATGAAGTGCTTATTCGGCCTCGTAACTCGATATTAGACTCACTCATCGAAAAATCTCTCGATAAGAAGGCCGTACCTATCTGCACGAGTTCGAATTTTTGTGTAGCAAAACCATCAGAATAGACAATAATCCGATATTTGCCGCTTATGGCGAGGCCGGGAATGCGGTAAATGCCTTGGGCATCGGTCGTTGCCGAAGCGTACGATTGGGTAGTTGTGTCGATTACAGCTACCGTCGCGGGCAACACTTCGCCATTCGCAACGCTGCGCACCACGCCGCTAAGTACTGCTTCTGCAGCCAGTTGCACATTTAGCGATGTTGGTACACCGCTCACTACCGTGAGAGTCTGCGTCTTGATGGCTTTGTCCCCCGCCATGATTTGAACTTTGTACTGTCCGGCGGCAACAGCCGAAAAACTGAATGCGCCACTCGAGTCCGTCATTGCAATCGTTGAATCTGCCATTACGTTCCCTCCAAGCATCTGTCGAAGCACGATCATGGCATTAGCGATGCCGGCCCCCGTTACTTGGTCGCTCACAGCACCGCTAATCCGATTTATTGCCGGAACAAAGTTCGTGTTGGCAAGCACGATTCCGTTCTTAATGTCGATCGCAGCCCTGACTTGGAACGTAAGGGATGGAGCTGTAACATGCAAATCGTATTTGCCGGTCTTGCTAACAAGGAAAGAATATTTTCCGTCGGCACCAGTCTTTTGTGAAAGCACTTTTTGCCCGTCTGAATAGAGAGCGACGATCGCATATT
>JANMNK010000429.1:0-3542 GCA_031373875.1 Pirellulaceae bacterium
GTCGAAGATGTATCAGCCGGTATTGGTGGCTCTTACGGTAACGGTGGTAACGGTAACGGTAACGGTGCCGGTAGCGGTTGTGGTTGTGGTTGTGGATCCGGTGGTAATTGCGGCTCGCATGGTGGCGGCGCGTCGGTGGGCTCGTGCAGTTCGGGCAGATCAACTGCTTGCCGTTCGTGCGGTGGCTGTGGCAAGATTTTCCGAAGCATGATTGGTCGCAACGGTCGGGCTTGCAATTCGTCCTCCACATGCGGTAATTGCGCCGGATGCGGTCAAGCTTCCTCGTATGCTGGCGGTGGAATGACGATCGCGGGTTCGCAAGACGGTGCAGCCGGTGGAAATGGCGGGCAGCCAACAGCTTGCCGCCAAGTTTGGGTTCCAAACATGGTTAACGAAGAAGTACAAGTCGTTGAAACTGAGCTCGTTGCCCAAGAGATCTCCTACACGGTCTTTGAACAACAATCGCAACAGATCCCAGTGGATGTCAACTGCCTGATTCTACGTCCAGAAATTCGCGAAGGTGTGAAGAAGGTAGTTGATTACACTCCTGAAGTTCGCACACGAACTCGCAAGGCTGTCAAGTATGTTGACGAAGAACGTACTCGGACCCGTCGCGAATTGACTTACAAGCAAGAAACCAAACCTGTTTCTTACCCAGTTGTTGACTATCGCACAGAAAAGAAGACAAAGGAAGTAAGTTTTACTTACAACGTTCCAGAAACACGGTCAGAGCCAATCACGACGACTCGTTACGACCAAGTGTCAGAAGACGTTGTTGAGCAACACGTGGTCAAAGTTCCTGTAACCGTTATGAAGGAAGTTGACGTTCAAGTTTGCCGAATGGTTCCAAAGGTTGTTCCGGTCAAGATCAATGTCGAGTGCTTACCAGGCTACGGTAACGGTAATGGCTACGGCAACGGGAATGGTGCTGGCAACGGCGGAGCTTGTGGTTGCGCAAATGGTTCAGGCGGCGCGGCTGGCGGTATCTGCAACGGTGGTTGCGGACGCGGCCATCGAAACGCAGTCATCAATGTTGTAGCGAGCCCTTGCGGATGCAGATAATTCCGGTTGTTTAGATTGTGTGGATTATTCCAAAGCCAGCTTGAGAAATTCAAGCTGGCTTTTCTTTTTTATCCCATCCAATTCGATTTCGTAATGGTTGCAATTAACATCGAAGTTGTCGCCAGAGACGATCATTTTCGCAACATGAGTTCACTATTTGGAAGGGTCCTAGATGAAACGAATTATCACATTACTCGCGTTAGTAGCCGCACTCGGCTCTAATCTCGCGCAGGTGCGTGCTCAAGATGCAACGGCAGTGGCCGAAGCAGTTCCAGTCAAGCCGCAAAAAGTTGGCGACGAAGTCAACCTTGAGCCGAAAGCTGTCGATGCCAAAGCACGACCCATCACGGCGACGATTGAATTGCTGAGCAGCATTAAAATAATGGGTGTACTCACCGATAATGGCCAATGCACCGTCCAGACTTCTTTCGGTCCAGCCACAATTCCAACAGCCGAAATCGCAGCGATTAGACTGGCTTCTAAGGAAGACAGCATGACAACGATCATCTTGATGAACGGTGATTCGATCACTGGCGCAACCGACTTGAAAATCGTGACCGTTGAAACTGAGTGGGGCACCGCCAAGATTAACGGTTCGTCAATTCAGTCAATTTTCTTTGTGCCTGAAGTAAAGTGGAGCAAAGCCCAAGGTATTAACGGTGCACGATGGTCCTTGATCGATGCCAAGACACCACCACCCAATCCACCGACTGCTGCTCCGGGGCCGAATCCCAACGTTGTGAACAACCCCAACGCTCGCCCGTCAGTTCCTGCTCAACCAGGTGTTCCACGGCAAAACTAGATGTTGACTATTCAGGCATGAACGGGGCTCGGCATTCCGCCCGCCCCGCGCATGTCATAAGCGGACGCTACAAAGCTCGAAATAGATTTTCCCGCCTTCCCGCTGCTTATCACGCCAAAAACAAAAGCAGCCGTCTCTGCAATCAGATCGTGCAAACCAATAGTCCAATAATGATCACAGAGTGAGGCACTTCTCGCGGATCGCAACTGCTCTTTTCATTTTAGGTTACCATCGCACTTTGAATTTTCTTGCCGTTCAACCCGTTTGCGAACTTGAGTCGGATGTGGCGGACGATTGTTCGTAGTCGGCTCCGTTTGTAACGGGCTTTTTCCAGGTAGCGAAGCACGCGATTACAACTCTCTACGTAATCGTTCATGCGAACTTTACTGCGAGTCGATGGAGCATGATCGAGATATGTCATCAGCTTCTTAATGTTGCCTTTGCTTAAAATCTCAAGCGATTTGCGCTGATGCTCATTTGCGAAATACGCCTGGTTTTGTCTCATGCGTCTCCAGATTTTCCAGGCGCGTTTCGTGGAGCTGTCAAGTGTAACGCGTTTATGCCTGTTATCTACGAAAGAACGAAGCGTTCCGAGCGGTAGCGAAAGACACAGGAGTTCTGCCAGTGTCGATAGATATTCCTTCTTAATCTTAATGTTCGATTGCTTGATCGCGATCAGATTGCGGCGGCGAAATTGTCGAGCAGCTTGCACGCGCTGTTCCTTGGGCTTCTTCGCGCGAGCGCGATGCCGTTTGCTGGGTCGATTCCTTGCTCCTCACGCCCACGTCAAAAATTGACTGAATTGGGCTTGTGGGGATAATGGAGCTTGTGGGCACAGCGGCATTGCTACTTGGCAATTCCGCCCCATCTCGGCCACGCTGGTATTCAATTGCCAAGGTCATTTGACAGGCTCACTGCTTGTCCCCCTGTCTTCCTCGCTGTCATCTTTTTCTGCTTGGAGTCAAAACTGCCGCAAAAGCGACTCCTCGGCAGATTCCACTTCCACGTTCGAGTCCCTCGACACGGAACACACTTGCGAGAGTGGATTAAACAATCCGTTGTTTTGCCAACCAGATCGATGCATGATTGTATTTGGAAACAGCTTGTTTAGAATCGTGGTCCCTATTTAGTCCGTCTACAACTCGTACGTCAGCCTGCAAGTCGTCTCATCGTAAATACCGGCAACCCAGAATCGTTCATTGAGGAATCAACCATGCGTGGGATCGGCATCGGACTATTGATGATGGTGGGAGCGATCGTATGGTTCGTTCTTGGTTTGCTTGCCAACCGAATTTTCTTTTACCCACCGATTCTTTTACTCATCGGAATAATAAAGGTCGTTACTTCGGTTTCTGCTTTCATTAGAGATAGTAAAAAGACCGAATCGGCTGCGTTTCCGGCAATTCAGCGCACTCAATCGCTCAAACCAGGCGTGACTTTTCCAGCACAAGCAACCGAGCAATACACTTCGCCCATGGCCATCCCACCTGTTATTTTCGGGCCCCGTGGGCTAACCGATGCAGGCGGGTTTTCCATTCAACAGAAAGAGAAGAAAAGTAATGTTCCTCGGAGAGTGATTTGGGCATTTGTTGTGATGGTAGTAGGAGCGATGGGCATAACTTTGCACTTTCTCAATTCAGTTGGGAACGCACACATTGCGTACGCGAGTGATGTGCCG
>JANMNK010000438.1:0-5495 GCA_031373875.1 Pirellulaceae bacterium
TGGCAGGGAATTTGGCTCCGTAACCAAATACGATACCAACGGGTGAGCCGGGACCGATATCGACGACCGGTGGCAACGAATCATCGTAGTAAGCTGGCCATTTTCCAGTACCGCTGCGCCAGCCGAATTCACTGCCGCTCGTAGCGTGGCAGACACGCGTGGGTCGATACCAAGGCGAACCAAAATCCCACTCCATATCGGCATCGTACGAAAACAATTCGCCGTCGGCATTGAACGCGATATCGTATTGATTGCGATAACCCGAGCTGAAAACTTGCCATTGTTTGCCGCTTGGGTCGACATTGCAAATCCAACCGCCCGGCGCAAGGATTCCAGCAGCATGACCATTGGCGTCCCAGCGACGAGGCAACAGATGATCTTCGCCCCAATTCGCTGGCAATCGGCTTCCTGCAATTTTTTCGGGTAGTGGAGTGTGATTGCCCGCGTCGGCGAATATGGATTTTCCATCCGGCGACAAGATCAGTGCATGAGGGCCATGTTCGCCGCCACCGGGAACAGTCATCAAGTACTCTTCGGAGTCGACCAAGCCATCGCCGTTGGTATCCGTCGCGCGGTGGAGACCAGGTTTGTCACCGTTGACCATGACGTATAACGAATCGAAGGCCCACAGCAGGCCTTGAGCGCCGCTCAAGCGAACTGGCAATTTCTCGACGTGCGTTTCGGACTTAGGATCATCAAGCTTGGCTGGCTGAATCAAGTACAGCCCTGCTCCGCCTTGATCGCTGGCAATCAAACGACCTTGAGGATCGGTTGTCAAGTTTACCCATGATCCCATGTAGGAGGGGACGTCGAATATCTTTTCGACTTTGAAATCACTCTTGGCAGTCACGTTCTTCGCCGGTTGCGCGATGGCTGCGGCGGGCGGCAACGCTTGCCCCACAGCGGCGGCGATCCGACTGGCGTCGATACTTCCGCTCCATGGCAAGCCTGATCCACCGGCTGGGCCAAATTCTTTGCTTTCTTTCCACGATGCGTCGTTGAAACCGGCGGACTTCCACTGTCCGTCGACCGGCACGGAAACTTTCCAGGATTTGTCGGTAACGAGCGAAGTTGTTTTGTCCGCATCGCTAGTCACGTCGAGGCGCGCGATGAATCCGGCCAAGCCGCCTTCGTCAGTTGCCTCGACTGCGATAATGTTTTCACCCTGCCGAAGTAGTTTCGTGACGTCGCTCGATTCGAGCTGTGTCCATTCGTTACCAGCGAGTGCTTGCTGTCCATTGATAAACAGCGTGAACTGATTATCGCAAGTTGCCGCAACAACAGCTTTCTTGATCGGCGCATTGATTGCAATTTTTTTACGAATCACAACCTTCTGCGGCAATGGATCTGCGGCCAACCAAATCCATTGCGGCACAGGACCCTGTGCGAGTGCTTGCGAAGGAATCAATTGCCAAGTCAAAAAACCGATCAACATCAAACAAATAGATCTCACGAACAGTGCTCCTCAAAGCAGGCGGGGCGGGAAAGCAGAATGGCGTAGAAAATAAATCTAACCGCTACAAGACAATATTCCACAAGGTCTGCGGCTATTTTGGCTTCGAAAACTGCGATTAATGGTGTTCAATTGCTGCCATCGTCTGAAAGTGTGGTTCCAGATGGTAGCGAACAAGAATAGTCAGACGCTCGTGCGAATCGCGGATGGCAGAGCAAATTTGACGAGTCAGCTAAACGGGATAGCAGAATCGATCTGCTGGTACAAACAATGAACCTATTCGCGATCGACGCCGCCATCGGAACGATTTCCCATGCTTCTAAAAACCGACGCATCGATCAAAAAACCAATATTGCGAATTGATCCATCGCAAAAAAGCGAGACCAACGCTGCATGCGGACCGCCAAAGCTTTCGATATCTTCTGGCTGTCGATCACCAACCGGAGTTACCATTGTCCAGCGTCGGATGTCAGCGTCGTCGCCCACAAACGCACATTGATCGTCACCCCATGATCGTCCGTTTCTGTAATTGCGGAACGACAGCGATTTTTCCGCTACGGCCAATGTATGACTTAGCCCGTCGGTTACTTCTGCACGCCGTATCGGCATTCGGACAAACGATATGCCAGTCGCCAAGCTTCGATTCGGCCACAGATAACCAGCAACGTCTGAGTCGTTCATGGACGCTGGCCCAGCTCCTACGCTTACGATATTATCGCCAGCGCAAATAGCATAGTCGTTGCGAGTAGCCATCGGCGGGCGTAAAAAGTTATAAGTAGGAATAGTCACAATGTTGTACGGATATCGTTCTGCACCCCGACGTGACGGACAGTAGTACAAGCCAACGACAGAATCAAACCTATCGGTGGAGGCGGAGTTTCCATCAAACCTCTCAAATAGGGATTGTTGCTCTATGTAGGGCAATAAACTAAAGAGCCAGCCTCCCGGCTGTTTTTCGTCTGCACCACGTGAACGATCGCCAACCCACCCAAATCCCCAACCATCCGATGGGTAGTGACCAATCGAGTTGACCTCTGCGTCTAATCCTAGACCAATTTGTCGAAGATTGTTTTGGCATGACGCGCGCCTTGA
Organism: Pirellulaceae bacterium; assembly: GCA_031373875.1. Taxonomy (GTDB): domain Bacteria; phylum Planctomycetota; class Planctomycetia; order Pirellulales; family Pirellulaceae; genus JANMGV01. Next base: position 2,546 of record JANMNK010000438.1, read on the forward strand.
TGACTCGCGAGCAGCTTGCACACCGACAAGCAACAAGGAAACGAGTACGCCAATAATCGCAATCGCCACGACTAATTCAATTAGCGTCATCCCACGCAGTTTCGATGAACGCCCTTGACCGATTGATCGGATCGAAATGCATGACTGTCTGGCAGGCAGCATCTTGCAATTACAATTTGAGTACGACATAGCAATCTCCAATCGTTCCGATCAACTCATGATCGGAATGACAGAACCAATATCGGGGATATAGATACAACTGTCGGGAAACGACAAGGTATCCTGAAACTGGTTTTGGAATAGACAACTCATCTCCGTCAACACACAGCGGAGCGAAGAATTCGCCATCTGTTTCGAGACCGATTGCGAGAGTATCCGTCGGTGAAGTTGCCGAATACAAGTACAAAGGTCGTTTCTCCGCGTTCCCTCGTTTCCAGTCTACAATTAAGTGCATGTCTTGTCCCCAATCAAGTGAACTGCCAAGCATCCATTTGTCGCCTTGGCTCCTTCCGCCTGCAATTACGTTAAAGAAACCGATCGGGCGGGTCACGGTGAGGGCGCCTTCTATCACTGCAAATACAGCTAATAGAGCAATTAGGGTTATCCCCGGCCGCGTCATCAACGTTTGCGAACGGGGCCGGTAATACTCGCGCGAGAAACCCAATTGCCAACAATTCCACCGGTCCAAAAAAACAGGAAGGGAGCAGCGGCCAAACAATATCGGAAATGTTGGCTAAATCCCGTATTCAAACTCACGAATACAAAAAGCGCCAGACCGTGGAGAAGCAGGATGAAGCTTGTCGCGCGTTGCGAAGTACTCATGCGACGGATACTTGGAATGGACAATAACATCGCTACTATAACTAAGCCAACAAATCCAGCCGAGAATTTCGTCAAACAGCCGACAAGATAGTAAGCGACCCATCCCCGTGGCGACCACGTACCGAGGAAATAGGAATCACCAAGTCCAAATTGAAAATCTAAAGCTTGCAAGTCGATACCGCAAAGCAGGTGTTCCGAAACGGGTACGGGCAATCTGGCCCAACTTGTCCCAACAAACCGATTACCTGAAAAAACTGGATTTGCATCACCTTTGAGCAATTGGCTGTCGAATTGATAATCACCCAGAGCAATTCCGACTCGATGCCAACCGTAACAAGTATTAACGAATATCCAGGCGACTGTAGCTGCCAGAAGCCAAAGCACCCCAGTGCGAACTCGTCCTGCGTGGTTGTTGCATCGCACCACACTTATAACCCCGATGATGACCCAGCAAGGGACTAAGACAACACACGTAAGTTTCATCATGAGACACAGGCCGCAGCTTAGACCGGTGTACAGACTTTGCTTCCAAGTTGAACACGAATAGAATTTTGCGATCGAGATCGCAGCAACAAACGCAAACACACCTGCCGGAACATCGTTGGCCAGAACGCTCCCGTAACCAAGTATCGGCGGAGCAAACATCCACAAGACGGAACTCCCAACGGCAGCCAATTTGCCTAAGATCTTCAGTGTACTCGTAAATAACAAGAAGGTCCCAAACACGCAGATTGCGATGGGAACTAGTCTCGCGAGCCAACAGTAGTAAAGCACGTTCTGTTTATTCATCGCCATAAACTTTGTGCCAAGATCGAATTCATCTCGCTCGGTCCGATGCCGAAGACTTGGAATGCGTGGATCGATGACGGCTAACGGGATGAGCGAAGCGACGGCGTCTAGAAGCGGTGGATTCACTTTGTAAACGCTCATGTCCAACAAAGCGATGTGGGCCGCTCCTGCGATCATGTGAGCCGGTTCGTCCGAGATCGGCGATGTGCTCGTGGATGTTATGCTGAGGATAAGAACGTGAACGATCAGTAGGGTTGGCAACACTGCCGGGAATAGTCGCACGCTAAGATTTTCTGGATGCGTGTTCACATTGAAATTCGCATTCGGTCGGTCAAGTGTCGGAATCAGTTCGGCCGGATCATCACGTAACTTACAGCAAACTTCAAATCGACCTCGTCATTGATACGAACTTTCAGATTCGCATAACTCGATCCTGGCTTGACGTCCTCTTTAAACTTCAAGTCCAATCGAAATTGGTCCTGCAACTTCACATCGTCATCCAACACGGAGGCAACCGAGAAGGGCAGTTCGTTTTCGGACGTAACCTGGACTTTCTTCACGGGACCGTCGAGGTTTGCAATCCGAACGGGCTCCGTACGAAACGACGCGTCGGGGCCCAATTCTGCAAGTCGAACAACACCAAGATTGAGCGTCTTAACCATCAAACTTGCCTTGAGCGATGACTCGTATTGAACGTCAACGACCAAAGGAGTTTTTGATGGGGGCTCGGTCAGTAATTGAATCGATTGGCTGCCCTTACCAGCTTGCAGCAAATCAACATCGAAGTCGAGGTTAATCGTCTCGCCAGGCTGGATAGCGGCCTTCGGCTTTTTCATGAGAATGCACGAACAGGATGTCTTTATTGTTTTGATCCACACGGGAAAGGTAGATTGGTTCACGACTTCGATCGATGCTCGTCGTGTCGCGCCGACATTTGCACTCCCGATGTTAATGACTGGTTGACGAACGACCACGTTTGCACGTGTATCACGAGTAAACCACGCATAAACGCAAATCCCTCCGACCGCACCAGCGCCTAGCACCAACAAATTTCTGGTAGATCGTTTTTGAAACAGCAGGGAAACCCGCTCCAATCCACGATAAACAGTTGTGCGATTTCGAGCCAGCAGTATTACTAGGCAAGCAACCAAGAGAATTAGAGTCGTACTCGGCGAAAAGATACCGCTGAATTCGATTGCAGGAATCCGCTGCGGCTTCGTATTCACAGCGATTGGAAGCTGCTTCATCGTCTGAAGTACATTGTTCCAATGAAACTCAAAATTTCGTCCCTGCTTTGAATCAAGGTATCCACCAACCTCGGTCGTGAATTTTGAAAGAC
>JANMNK010000264.1:0-2263 GCA_031373875.1 Pirellulaceae bacterium
ACTCGGAGACACTCGAGCGGCATTCGCGGACTACACGATGTTGCTCCAGATGCCCGACGCCCCCGCCGATCAAAAGGCCAAGGCATTGCTCCGTCGTGGCGTTACATACAGCCAGCTCGGAGACACTCAAGCGGCACGCGCGGACTACACGACGCTGATCCAGTTGCCCGACGCCCCCGCCGATCAAAAGGCAAATGCATTGATCAATCGTGGCGTCATACATTGGAAAAGCAAAGACTGGCGGGCGAGTACGAATGATTTTGAAGCCGCCCTTGCACAGCCGGGAATATCTGCTGTAGATCGTACCGAAGTCCTGTTTGCATTGCCGGAACCGATGGTGGCGATTGAACCGCTACTGCGAGTCGTCGCTGCTCTAACAATTGCTTTCGAGGAAGGAGACAGGGCATCCGAAGCTTACGGTGGAACGCCAGGCGATTTGATTTCGATGATCGTCCAGCGGGGACCATCGGAGTGGGCAGCCTACATCACGGCAATCGCTCCGCTTTATATCCAACATGGCGTGGCCGAAAAACTGGGGCGAGGCATTACTCAGTCCATACAATTTCTCGACGAGGGACACTTCTCCGCAACGCAGCTCGATTTATGGTATCAAGCATGGAAAGATATAGCTCAAGATGTGGATGAGCTACAGATCCCCTTGAATTGCTTGCGTGCCGCCGTCGAAGTTTTGAAGTCCGATCCACCACGCGACCGGCCATTGTTTGGCCTTCCGCTTGAGATTCGAGAACTCATTCGCCCGCTACTGCAAAACAAGCTCAATACGTAAGAACGTTTATGCCAAAATGTTTTCTGTGCGTCTACCATCGTCCTCCACCGTTTGGCCAACCTCTCTTAACGGCCATTCGTACTTCTATCGCATCAGATCGCGCCCAAAAATTAAGCGGCTTTCGATTTTCTTATGCCGCATTGTCCGAAGAGCAATGGCAGTAAAAATAAATTGATTAGAGTTGCGCTGGCCAAGCCGCAGAGGATGACGATGGCCATGGGGTATTCGATTTCTTGGCCGGGAAGGTTGCCACTGTAGACCAATGGTACGAGCGCTAGTGCTGCGGTCAGCGCTGTCATCAAGATCGGGGCCAAACGTTCTTCGGCTCCTCGTAGGATCAGCTCGATCCCTGGCTCGAACCCCTCTTGCTCCATCAAGTGTCGATAGTGACTGATGAGCATAATCGCATTCCTCGCTGCAATCCCCGCGACAGTTACAAATCCGACAAGGGACCCCAAGGACAGTATCCCGCCAGTTACAAAAACTCCGACAATGCCTCCCAAAATTGCCAACGGCAACATTCCCAGCATCAAGAACACCAAGCGCCAGGATTGAAAATCAACGTAAAGAATCATGGTGATCATAAGCAGCGAGCCAATGGAGAGTAGCATCAATCGCTGCCTTGAAGCGCGGGCTTCGGCGTATTCTCCGAGAAATTCCGGATGATAACCCGAAGCGAACTGAACGTTCTTTCCCACAGCGGCTTCGATATCTTTGGCTACCGAAGCCAAATCGCGACCCGCGACATTGCAGGTCACATCCAAACGTCGCGATGCACCTTCGCGCTTGATCTCATTGGGAGCTGGAACGATTGCGACCGTCGCTACACTTGACAACGGCACTTGAGCGCCCGAAGGTGTATCGATCATCAACTCTTGCAGCGTCGATGGGTCACGATGGAATCGGTCTTTGCCACGGACAACAACTCGAAAGATTCCTTGATCGCGATATATTTCGCCGACTTGGGTACCGTTTACCAATGTCGACACGCTGCGCATCAGCGACGCAGGAGTTAGACCAAATTGCGACGCCGCATCGACACGCATGTCAATTGAGATTTGCGGCACGAGAACCTGTGGTTCTACTTTCAGCGTCGTAACGCCTTCGATCGGTTTGATCTGTGCCGCCACCTCGGCGGCTTTCGAACGCAACTGATCCATATCCGGCCCGTAAATGCGAACGACAATCGCGGCGCTCGTTCCCGTGAGCACTTCCTTGATTCTCTCGCTCAAGTAAGTCAACAGGTCTCGATACAATCCCGGGTATCCGTCGACCACGCTCTGCACATGATCCACGGTCGTCTGGTAATCTTTCGTGTCGTCGATACTTATCCAAAGCTCAGTAAAGTTTGGTCCGACCACTTCGTCCGCGACAGTCGCTCGGCCGATGTGCGAACCAAAATTGCGTACTCCGGGAATGGCCATCAACTCCTTGCTTGCTCGCAAAGTGATTCGGTCCATCGCATCGATCCCAATG
>JANMNK010000447.1:0-1708 GCA_031373875.1 Pirellulaceae bacterium
TTGGAAAAGTCCTGGAACACGCCGGCGGACGTAAATTCCGCTAGCGTAATGTCGTTGGTTCCTGTGCCCCATCCGTTGTCCTCGTAGACCAGCACGAATCCGTTGAACTTGGACGAGAGATCGACATTTCGGTTGACTGTACCGGCCGTGTCGGCGATTACGGCGGCTCGACGGATAATACCTGTCGACTCGTAGACGGCTGACCAAATCTCGGTATTGGCACCGTCGGTGCGCTGCCACGCGACCGCGAATCCGCCATCGTCCAGCGCGGCGACCGCCGGGTTGGTGTCGATCGCGGCGCTGGCGTCGATTGTGAAGGACGTCACCGAGTCGCCGCTGCTATCGCGAACTCTCACATCGATGTTAAAGTTCGTACCGCCCAAGAAATCGTGATTGACGATGACAAAATTGCCGCCGGTCAACCCAGCCACATCAGGATTCGACGAGTTCGCGTCACCGATGTCGGTTGTCGCAAGTACACTGCCACCGGTGTTGTTGCGGATAGTGTAAAGGATCGAGTCGGCGTCCTGAGTAACTATTGCGAGGTTGCCATCGGCGAGTTCGTCGATGGCCGAGTTGGTGCCGGTGATAACATTCGCGCCGCCACCGTCGGTGAGATCCGAATTGAAGATATCCAGGTCGGTGTGCCCCGTGTGAGTGCCCGTCACGGCGAAGCCGCCACTCGAAAGGCTCGTAGCGTCCGTTTGCGAAGTCTGCGGCCCCTGGGCCATGTCCGTGTTCTGTATGAAATTTAATGCATACGTGGCTGTAACGGTGAGCAACCTGCGATCTTCTAAATACTCGACCCCTCTAAGTTGAGCTTTGATGCGCTTGCCGAGTTTTCGACGACGATCTCGTTGTTGACGCATTCTTGTTAATACGCGATCAAAAACACGTTCCCAGGACGAGTTCATCATTACCACTCCTTAATCAAAAAGTGTTGTGAATCGATTTAATGCCTGCCGGTAGTCTAATTTTTCGCATAGCGAATAACAAGTGTACGCGAACAAAGGGCCTTTTGCGTTTTTCGATTTCTAAGCTCATTCACGCACTACCTTCAGGCGCACATCCTGAACTCCCGCTGCAGTCAATCTTTTGCAAGTAATTCCCCCGATTTGTCTATCATTTGCGACGTGTGTTTGTGCCACTAAAGTTTCCAAGGACTTCGTTGTTCTGATCTGTCGTTTCGAACGTCCATTCTTCGCTCCCGTTTTCGACGAACTTTCGGTCATCGTGACTGTCATGCCACCATCACGTCGGACTGAAGTCATAGTACAATTCTTTGCATCCCATTTTCCGGAAGACTCGCTTGTTGTTCCATTCGAAACAAACAACCACATGCAGGTCTTTCAAGCTTGCATTCTTTGGTAATTGAGTATGATTTGCATGCTGATATGTTGTTTAGTGCCGGTTCGAAGGGGTGGTGGTTTTTTGGGGCTGCGGGTGGTTTTTTTATTCAACGCGCTTTGCGATCTGCTGCAGGCGGGTTGCTAAGTCGGGCGGCGCGAGGGAACCGAACTGATCGGTCCAAAAAGCCAAAGGGATTGCGATTTCCATTCCAGATTGAACGGAAGATACTTCGTTCGTCATGTAGTAACTCGACAACTGCACTTCGACCTCCGGGCCTTGTACGCTGCCAATCGCGGAACGCGTCAAGCTGATGACGTTGTAGGTGACGAGGCCCATCGCCAACGCCAAGAGTGCTGCC
>JANMNK010000460.1:0-5618 GCA_031373875.1 Pirellulaceae bacterium
CGACATGCCAAGTCGGCAAAATTCATAAAAGTTTGCTTGTTTCATTGACGCGCGTTAAAGGTTTGTAGCAGCCATTTCAAAAACGGCTGAATGAGTGCATCGAGTGTGAAGGCGGGCAATTACTATAGGAGGGGAACAGTATGTTTCTCATGAGAGAAATGATGAGGTGGGTGCTGTGAAGATTCTGGTACATGGCTATTGAATGCGAACGAAGTTCGGAGCGTTGGTCGTTATTTTATTGCTCGTTCTCGCTGGCGCGGGCTCGATCGGCTTACGCTCGTATTTCATTCAGCAGTCGCGAGCCAATCAGCGGAGTACATGGTGGAGACTGACTTATCGAATTGAAGTCGATTCAGACAAAGCGGGAACGAAGATTCAAGTTGCAATTCCAACGGACACGCCGCATGCTCGCGTGTTTCGCGAAAATCTAAGTTTTGGCGATTTGATAGCCAGTCGGTCGATTCAACCTTCTGGCACTTCGATGGTTAGTTTTTCAACCCAGAATGAAGGACTACATTTTATCTTGTCTCAATTCGATCTCGAATTGTCACAAAGTGATCGGCCGCCGCAAAAACCAAGTCCAGAGATGGCGAGTATCACGACGCTTGCGCGCTACTTGCGAGCGACGCCGACAATACAAACACAAAGCTCAGTAGTACAAGAAATTATCAAACAGTTGCGTTCGGAACGCGTGGGACCGATCGATCCCATCCAACAGATATTCGATTTTTGCTCAGTGCAGATTGAGGACGATGTCGAAGGCGAATCTGCAAACGATGCCGAAGGAGTTCTGTCCGATATGGTCGGCACAGAGCTGGGACGAGCCAAAGCCATGGTTGCTCTTTGTCGCGCGGACAACATTCATGCTCGCGTTGTAACGGGGTTTCGGGTCGGTCAGGAGGACGAGTTGCTGCCTCATCATTGGGTTGAAACACTGAGAGATAAGATTTGGGAATCGCATGACTTGCAAAGTCGTTTATTCAATCAGTTGCCAGGAAACTATTTGCCTATCCGACATGATGGAGATCAGCTTGTTTTTTTAACGGACCGCGAGGGTGCCGAAGTCACGTTTTCACTGAGTGAGTTATCGGCTCAAGATGCAGCATCGTTTTCTAACCGACGTCTCGCTCAACTCCTCGACCTAACACGATTGCCGCCCGCAATGCATCCCGTATTGGCTGTGATTCTATTGATACCACTCGGTGCACTCGTGACATCCATTTTTCAAGTGATGGTGGGCATAAGGACAATCGGCACATTCAGCCCGACGCTAATCGCAGTGAGCTTTGTGATGGCGGATTGGCGGACAGGAGTCGCTGTTTTCGCGTTGGTAATTTTTGTAGGCTTGATTAGCCGGGCTTTGATTGATCGTCTACGCTTGTTAATGGTACCCAAGCTCAGTTTCATTTTGACCTTGGTCGTCGTGATCTTGGTCTTCACTATTTCTGTCTTAGACTACATGCGATTGACTCCTAGCCCGCAAGCCGTTCTTTTGCCGATGGTCATTTTGACGATGACGATCGAGCGATTCTATGTCGCAACTGCCGAAGAAGGTTTTGGAGCGGCATTTGGACTTTTACTCAATACGATTCTCGTCTCCTTTGTCTGTTTCCTTACCGTGGGATGGCGTCAAGTCGGGCAGCTCGTGATGGCTTATCCCGAAGTTCATTTTTTTACGTTGGCGGCAATCGTCTTTGTTGGCCGTTACAATGGTTATCGTATCTCGGAGTTATGGCGGTTCCGCGATCTTCGGCAGCCTGAAGTGGATAGCCGAGTAACATGAGCGTTCATCCGTGGCGATTTTGGGCTTGGCCGCATGAGTTGCGGCGCAAGGGCATTCTGGGAATGAACCGTCGGAATGCGGAATATATTCTGGCAGTGAATCCTCGCCGCAATTTTCCAAATGTAGATGACAAGGTACGAACCAAAGAGATATGCCAAGCGTGTGGCATTAACGTACCCAAAACGTATTCCATCATTTCACGCTATGGTGATACGCATCGATTCCACGAATTGGTGAAAGACCTAAACGAATTTGTTATTAAACCCGCTCGTGGCAGTGGTGGGCGCGGTATCCTTGTGGTTGCTTGTCAACTTGAAAACGCATTTATGACTACCGGCGGACAATTGCTGACGCGATCAGATTTGCGAACTCACCTTGCCACAATTCTCTCTGGCTTGTTCTCATTGAGTGGTTTGCCCGATGTGGCAATTATTGAAGAGCGGATAGTCCGTCATAACGCGTTTGACGAATACGTATCCTGCGGAACCCCCGACGTCCGAATAATTCTATATCCCGCCGTTCCAGTCATGGCGATGGTGAGATTGCCAACGAAAGCTTCACAAGGCCGTGCGAATCTTCACCAAGGGGCTGTTGCCGCTGCTTTGGACCTGCGAACGGGCCGTGCCTTCGGTGGCGTTTGCAAAAATCGCACTATCGCAAAGCATCCCGATACAGGCGCATTTATTCAAGGCTTTAATGTGCCTCAATGGGACGATCTTTTGCGATCAGCGATGCTTTTGGCGGATCGTTTGGGGATGGGCTACGTTGGTGTTGATTTTGTCATTGATAAGGACAAGGGGCCCGTCGTCCTCGAAGCGAACGCACGACCGGGGCTTGCCATTCAAGTTGCCAATCGTTGCGGATTGCTTAATCGGTTGCAATTCGTCGATCAGCAATCCAAGGAAACATTACTGCTTGATCGCCGAATGGCCCTGTTGTACGTTATCAACGCGATTGATCGAGTTGATATTGCGACAAGCGGTGATGCATTATTTTGATTGATAACGGCGCAAGTCTTACACCATTTTTCCATAGCGTAAGTCGACTTGGCTGCCGGGAAATATTCGCACGACTGCCTTAAAGCATCAGATCGATTTGCCATGAAGTCGATCCGATCTTGTTCATTCCATTTGAGTTACCTTGTGCGAATGCTGCGTTGTAATCAGACTATAAACTCGATTGACTTGCGGCAAAAATTTTGCGAACCGACCCAACTTGCGAGACGTTTTGTTGTTTCGCGTTTTGATTTTGATCTTCTGTGTAACGAACTGAAATTCAATGAACTACAAACTTGCTTTTTTCCATTTCGCGATCGTTCTGCTTTTTGATTCTCAAGGAATGGGGCAGGACAAGCAACCCGCTAAATCCAATAACGTCGTCGAAGCGAAACTCTCGGTTGATCGAATTTTTGGCTCGAGTGAATTCGATGATCGCGGCATGGGGGCTTTGGTTTGGAGTAAGTTGAGCGAAAGCTATTTCATTCTGGAAAAGGCTTCCGAGGGCAAGGGGCAAGATTTTGTGCAAGTTGATATCGGAACGGGAAATAAGCAAACAGTTTTTGCGGCCAAGAATTTCCAACCCGAAGGCAGCGATGAGCCAATTGCAATCGAGAACTACACTTTCTCGGATGACGAATCCCAACTGCTGGTGTTCACCAATGGCCAGCGAGTATGGAGGCGAAATACGCGCGGGGACTATTGGTTATTAAATCGTGAGACCAAGAGTTTTCAACGCCTTGGCGGTGAAGGGGAAGCAGCGACGATGATGTTTGCTAAATTTTCTCCCGATGGTCGCAAAATTGCCTTTGTACGCAAGAACAACCTCTTCGTTCAGGACACGAAATCGTTAGCCATTCAGCAAGTAACCAGCGACGGTTCGACGACCACGATCAACGGAACATCGGACTGGGTTTACGAAGAAGAGTTGGACCTGCGTGACGCATTTCGCTGGAGCCCGGACAGCCAGTCGATTGCGTACTGGCAATTGGATACGATGGGCGTTCGCGAATTCAACATGATCAACAACACAGACGACACCTACTCGCGTCCGATCCCGATTGCCTATCCAAAAGTCGGCGAGCAGAACTCGGCGGCGCGAATTGGCATTGTTTCGATTGGTGGAGGTGATACACGTTGGTTGGATATTCCTGGAGATCCTAGAAACAACTATCTCGCGCAATTGGAGTGGACGCCAAAAGGTGACTCGGTCGCTATTCAGCAGTTCAACCGATTGCAAAATCGAAATACGGTTTACTTGGCAGATGCCGACTCCGGTAAATCACATTCCATTCACGTGGAAGAAACCGAAACCTGGTTGGAAAATGAAAACCCGTTTCGTTGGATCGATAAAGACAACGCCTTTCTCTGGATCAGCGAGCAAAGTGGTTGGCGTTCGGCATATCGTGCTTCCCTCGATGGCAAACAACCCGATCAACGCATCCTTGACGACGAATTCGATTTGATTTCCATCGAGGCGATCGACAATAAGGATGGCTACCTGTTTTTTTCTGCTTCGCCGGAAAATGCTACACAACGTTACTTGTACCGCGTACGTTTGGCTGGCGGCAAGGCGGAGCGAGTTACTCCCGGCGATCAATCGGGTTGGCATTCGTATAACATTTCACCAAGTCGTAATTGGGCAGTTCATACCTACTCGAATTTTTCCACGCCACCCGTAGTAGAACTGATTCGTGTCGAGGGTCACAAAACAGAACGGATTATTTCTGACAATCAGCAGTTGCGAGAGAAGCTCGCCAAATTGGATCGTCCTAAATCTGAGTTTGTAAATCTGGAAATTGGCGACCAAGTGACATTGGATGCGTGGGTCTTGTTGCCACCGGATTTTGATTCAGAAAAGAAGTATCCACTGTTCCTTCACGTCTATGGCGAACCGCATGGTCAAACGGTCAAAGACGCGTGGGGCGGAAGGCAAGGATTGTGGCATCAAATGCTGGCGCAACAAGGCTACATTGTGGCGAGCATCGATAACCGAGGAACGATGTCTCCACGCGGCCGCGATTGGCGCAAGATTGTACATCGGCAGATTGGAATACTCGCTTCCTCAGACCAAGCGCGCGCTACAGAAGATTTACTGAAAAAGTTTCCTTCGATCGATTCGGATCGAATTGGAATTTGGGGCTGGAGTGGTGGCGGCAGTATGAGTTTGAATGCGATCTTTCGCTATCCAAAACTTTATCGTGTTGCAATGGCCGTCGCGCCTGTTCCCAATCAGCTTCTCTATGACACGATTTATCAGGAACGTTATATGGGGCTTCCTTCTGAAAACGCAGAAGGCTATCGTTTGGGGTCGCCAATCACGTTCGCCAAACAGCTCGAAGGGAAATTGCTCGTGGTCCACGGCACAGGCGATGACAATTGCCACTACCAAGGCGTGGAGTTATTGATGAATGAGTTGATAAAGCACAACAAACAGTTTTCGGTAATGCCCTATCCGAATCGGTCGCATTCCATCAGCGAAGGTGCTAACACGACACGTCATCTCTATGGTTTGATGTCGCGATTTCTTGAAGAAAATTTACCCGTGGCAGAGTCTGTCGAGTGACCAAATATTGCTGTGCTGATACCAATGGGTACTGCTCGAGTTTTTTGTTGGGCTGCAACGGGTTGGTCGTTTAGCGCATTGGTAGTCGGTGGGCCTGTTCGACCGCTTATGTAAACTCTGCGTTTCGAGGATAATTCGCCGGACTGAACTGGATATTTCCTTACCCATCCGACGATTATCATATGCCTTTGATCACAATTCGCGACATAAAAGTACAATTTCGGGGCCCAGCACTGCTAGATGGAGTGAGTTGTACGATCGAGCCGGGGCAGCG
>JANMNK010000499.1:0-5130 GCA_031373875.1 Pirellulaceae bacterium
CATATGAATCGCAACACTTGCACCTGCTGCAATTAACCGTTCGATGGCAGCTCGCAAGTTGCTCGTTGACTCGGACACGGTTGCGGAGTTAATATCTTTTGACCAAATCGCAATTCGTCGTCCCACCAAGTCGCCTCGAAAATGCGAAAACAACGCATCACAAACGGCTGTGTCATGCGTGCATTGGCCATCTGCTTGCCATGTTACATAAGCTTCGGTTTCGTTAATCGCAGGATTAAAAAAGTTGGCAGGTGCAAAAGGCTTCACAGTCGACTCTCCAAGATGCAAGTTTTGATCAAGTGCCTAAGTTCGATGCGATCCTTAAAGCGATTGTCGTGCCAAACAAAAATTCATTGTGAAAACAACACTTTCGTCGAACAAATCTTGAGGCCATGTAAACTTGCACGTAATTTTTACCGTTCGCGAAAACTAAGGGACGGCAGTTTCTACAGTATTTTTTACCGTCAAAGCATGCTTGAATTTGCTCGTTGTTTTAGCATTTGATGAACGTCCTGCCTTTTCAACCCTTGCGTCGATACAATCAATCCCAACGCGCATTACAACATGTCTGAAGTTCTAATGCCCACCACCCAATGCACCAAAGTCTCCCGCCATGCTTGGACGCAATTCGGCAAAAGACATCTTTCCCCAAAAGGAATCCATCACATGAGCAGTAAAACGAAGATAACGGTTTGGATCGGTCGCGGACTCACCGCTCTAATTGCGTTGGCGATGACTTTTAGCGCAGCGATGAAAGTTGCAAATCCCCCAGGATTCTCGGAACAGTGGGTTGATAAATTCGGCTACCCCGCCAATCTCGCGCTAGCGATTGGGATTCTTGAGATCACTTGCGTGATTATCTATTTGATTCCCCAGACAGCAATTTTGGGCTCTGTACTACTGACCGGATATTTGGGCGGCGCTATTGCCACGCACGTGCGAGTCAACGATGGCTTCGTTCCTGTCATCGTGATCGGTGTTCTTGTATGGCTTGCGTTGTACCTTCGAGACGAGCGATTGCGCGAGTTGCTGCCGATTCGCAAATCCAAACCGAATCCAAGCAACGACTGAATCGCAGTCAATCCTTTTTTCATAGCTCTGCTGGTCATCTAATAGCAAAGCTGTGTGATACAGGACAGTATGCATCGCTGGGAAAAGCAGTGGCCGCGATTCTTTTGGGGATCAAACAGCAACAATGATTCGCTCTATGGTGCATCACTGCTCTTGGATCGGTCCCAGTTTGGGCAATCGGTAGCAAGCTGCTTGCTCCGCATTTCGAATATACAGTTTGTCGCCGACCACGACGGGATGATTCCAAGTCTTGCCTTCGATCGCTCTAAACTTGGCGACTTCCTTATGAGCCGAAGGACTGGCTTCAACCAACACAACATCACCTTCTTCGCTGGCAATTAACAGCAACCCCGAGTCTTCGAGCAACAAGACTTGGCCTTTCCCGTAACGGCCGCCTTTCCATTTGCGTTCACCAGTTTCAAGGCTAACGCATGTAAAAATGGCGGCGTCAAAACCATAAATATTGCCTTGATAAATAACGCAATCATTGAACTCAGGCTTAATCGCCCTCGAACTCCAGACCTCTTCGGCGACAAATTCTTCACCTTGTTTTTTGACTCGAATACGGCGAGAGCCTTCTCCCAACGCGGTTGGCATGAGGATCAGATTTCCATCGAGAATCGACGGTTGCAAAGAACGATAGCCATCGATGGAATATTCGTAGTTGAGCCTCGTTTGACCGTCATCGGAAGAAACGAGGTTCAATCCCTTATTGGTCATCATGGCAACCAACGATTCCCCTTCGATTTGGAACAACTCGGGCGAGCTATATGTATGATCGCCACTGGGTGCTGACCATTTCAAATCGCCACTCTGCATATCGAAAGCAAGTATGCCTTTGTCACCTGCTCCACCTGCATGAACAATGACGACATCGTTTGCGACAAGCGGTGATGAGGAGAAGCCCCAAATCGGCGGTTCGCGCCCCGCGACTTTCCTTAAGTCTTGCTTCCAAATGATTTCGCCGGAGATTGGATTGAGCCGCAAAAGATAACCTTGTGCGCCCATGGCAAATAGCTGGCCTTTAGCAAGTGTAGGAGTCGCTCTCGGACCAGGTCCTCCTAGTGGGTCGTCAAAGCGCGACTCGATTTCTTGAATCCACAACTCCTGGCCAGTCAGCGCACTGTAACAGGTGACGGCTTCCATTTTGCCTCGCTGTTCCTGTGTAAATAGCAAGTCGCCTGCAACGACGAACGACGACCAAGCGGGGCCTACGGCGATTTTCCAAATCAACTCGGGAGGGTTGGCATCCCAGTTCGTTGCAAACTTGACTCCGCGTTGGCGGGCTTGATGATCGGCGCCTCGAAAGGCCGGCCACTCTGGATTCGAAACCATTTTTGCCCCATCCGTTGCAAGCCTTTCCGATGTTGCGTTCTTTGGTGAACTAATTTTCGCCGCAAGCAGCTTCTGTTCCGAAGAAGGCTGCCATCGCCAATGCAACGCTATGGAATAGTCGCCCCACATTCCTTCGGAGCGTAAGAGAGTCGCAAATCCAAATCCACAAAATGCAAACACCAACGCGATTAGAGTACGGTTAAATGAAAGCATAGTTGAGAACATGATCAGGGCGATTCCAAAAGCGGCCAGTCCAAGCGGGATCATCACCACGATCGTTGCTGGACCTTGAATCGATTTATCGGAAAGGAGCAGTGCCACATAGATTCCTCCCGCAAGACCAACAATGCCTAGAATACGTTCCGTCCAACGAGCGCGGCTTGCCAGCAGCCACCAAAGCGCCAGGAGCAAACAACAAACCAGAGGTCCGAAGGCGGCAACCATCCAGAGCGAGTCCGGACCATTTTGAATCCAACCCGGCACAAACCTCGTCGCCGCCATCGCAGCTAAAACGAGGACCAACGGCCAAACCCGCAGTACTCGGTACCGACTTTCTGTCGCCACCTTTGTGCTTTTTCCTTCGATCGGGGATTCGTTACTCATGGCTACTTGCTCACTTTAGAAATCATTTTTGTTCGGACAACGATATATCCAATTCGTTTCTCGCCTGCAAATCTTGATTGCCCAGAAACACCATTTACATTCGCGAACGGACGTCTATTCTACCCGTAAACGAACTCGAAACGTCTTCCAACCGTGTGAAGGCAACTGGAATTTCATGCCCTTTCCAGCATTGGGTACTTCGCGAACATCCGTTTCAATGTGAGTCGTTTCGAAAGCCTTCTCAATGGGAAACGCCCAATTAAGATCGCCCGTTTCCGGCTGCGAGGAACCGTTCCACAGTCGAACGATGAAGCCTTGTTCCGCTCCGTCTTCAGCGACTTTGAGCGCCCAAACCAACACATTGGGGTTGGAAACTTGCAACAAAGTCAGTTCGTTTTTCATTTTTGACGACGCGTCGATTGCGTCCGTCTTCGCTGCTTGACATCGGCCGCATATCAAGGGATTTTGATGTTCAAATGAAAATCGCATCGCGTTGGCAGCCGAATACGATTGATGAGTTTGAATTGCAAATCGTTGCGTGAATTGCGAATCACCACCTTGCTTAAGAATACCCAGTTTCTCGCCATCGACTTGGCCGCCAATCAACGGTTGGATGCTCGATGTTTGGGTATCAAGATGCTGAACATCACTTTTGCCAACTCGCATAAAGTAACAGTCGGCGTTTGAAACCGTCACGCCAGTACCTTGCGAACAGGATATGTCCGCAAAATGATTCAGTGTCAGCCAATCGTAGCGAGCCTGTGTCGGCGCGTAGTGCCCGCCCTCGTCAAGCAAACGAGCTTTGAGAACCGCACCACACTCTTCGTGATGCACAACTGGTTTGTCGATACCAAACGCATAACTCCAAGTTCGAACGTCGCCAAAGTTCTGCATTATCTCATTGTGAAGTTCGATTCGCGTATGGTCTCGTATGATGCGAATCATGCTTTTATGAGCAAGTGGTTTATTGGATTCCGCAATAGCCGTAAACGATACTGGGCCCGATGAGACGATTTTCACTTTTCCAGTAGCCGGACCGAGGTCGTTGATTGTGCGACCATCGAGTTTCCCGGCAAAATTGGTAGCCGTCTCTTTTTCAAACAGATTGTCGATAGATCCTCTTCCAGTAAAAGTCAGTTTATGCGACGCTGTTTCGATTTCTAGATTTCCGTCTGCAGCGAATTGGGCATCAGCCACACTTGAGAATTTTTGCGATTTTCCTGGCCTGATTTCATAAATGCGATAACCGCAAGCGGGAACCTTGGCGATGAATTCTAATTGACGTTTGGGCCACTCGACGATTTGTGATGGCACTTCAATTTCCGTGACTGCATCGAACACTTGTACATCGTTAGGTCCATCGTAGGCTAAGGTAGCAAATTCAGAACGCGACCACGAAAGCGGATTGAAGACCCAAATCGCGTCAGGCGATTTACACTGAATTGTCTCTCCCAAAGCCTGCGATGAATCCAAAAATAGTTTGTCGACATAATCCGCGATGCGAGCTGCCAATTTCCTTTGCCACTGAGCGCGCGATTCGCGCGATACTGGCCCATCCGCCGTCCAGTCATGTTCCCAGTAGAGCCCTAGATCCGCCCATGCGCGATCCCGTTGGCTTTCCCACCTCCGCATGAAATCCGGCTTATGAAGACTGATTACGGCAGCCATCGCTTCAGCAGAGCGAAGCTTTTCCATGCTGCGTTTCACGCTAGCCGATACCTCCGCTAACGAGGCACACAGCAAATCCCATTCGTTACCGTAGGAACATCCGATCTCTGGAAATTGAGCTGACGGTTTGAGCGAGATATCCTCAAAAAAATCGACTTCGTTGGAAACGATAACTTTGCGATCTTTCGTAGTCAAAGAAATGGCAGCTTTCAAGATGACATCATCCTTGGTTGCCAAATCATCCCAGCCCTGACCGAACAATCCGATCACTTGACCTTGATTTCGCTTTGTAAACCACTCTTCACTTTCCGCTATGCGAATAGCATCGGCCGGACGACGTGCTTCGGCGTAACCACCGAGACTTTGATTGTCGCGACATGGATACCACTTCATCAAAATGCGGCTTCCCCCAGGTCCAATGCGATAATGCAGAGGCTGCTCCCGTTCACCAGC